>JASHYD010000413.1 GCA_030043175.1 Xanthobacteraceae bacterium
GCATTGACCGGACGTTCTCAGGGTTGTCGACCGGTTCAAGGTGCCATAACCCGCAAGGTAATCCACGCCAAATCGAGATTGGCGCGCGTATGTTCCCAGCGCGTTCCCGATTGTTGCGTGACTGCCGCTGGCGTCTGCCCTACGCCCGAAACGGCACCACCTTCTGGGTCTGCTCCCCCAGTCCCGCAATCCCGAGCTTGAGCACGTCGCCGGCCTTGAGAAACTTCGGTGCTGGCTTCATGCCGAGCGCGACGCCCGGAGGGGTGCCGGTGACGATGATGTCGCCGGGCTCCAGAACCATGAATTGCGAGCAGTACCCGACGAGATGCGCGACGCCGAAGATCATCGTCCTGGTGGAGCCTTTCTGGCGCGTCTCACCGTTCACGGTCAGCCACATGTCGAGGTTCTGCGGATCGGGAATCTGGTCCTTGGTGACGAGCCAGGGGCCGAGCGGACCAAACGTTTCGCAGCCCTTGCCCTTGGTCCATTGGCCGGCGCGCTCGATCTGGAACTCCCGCTCGGAGACGTCGTTGGCCAGGCAATAGCCCGCGACTGCATCCATTGCGGCGCTCTCGTCGAGATAGCGTGCCCGGCTGCCGATCACCACGCCGAGCTCGACCTCATAGTCGAGCTTGGTCGCGCCCTTCGGGATGATGGTGTCGTCGTTGGGCCCGCAGATGCAGCTCGGCGCCTTGTTGAAGATGATCGGCTCCTTCGGGACCTGCAGTCCGGCCTCGGCAGCGTGGTCCGCGTAGTTGAGGCCGATCGCAATGAAATTACCGACCCGGCCGACGCAGGGGCCGATGCGCGGATGGCCCTGCACGAGCGGCAGCTCGTCGGTCTTGAGGTTGGCGAGTTTAGCGAGGCTCTGCGGCGAGAGCGCCTCGCCCGCGAGATCCGGCACCAGGCCGGACAGATCGCGAATATCGCCTTCCTCATCGACGAGGCCGGGCTTCTCGCGCCCGGCCGATCCATAACGCACAAGCTTCATCGCATGTCCTTTCTGAAAAATGGAGACCTATCTGGTGTCAGAAGGCGCCCGGGAATGCGCCGCCATCGAGCAGCAGATTCTGCCCGGTGATGTAGCCTGCGTGGGTCGAGCACAGGAATGCGCAGACGGCGCCGAATTCCTCAGGCGCGCCGAGCCGCTTTCCGGGAATCGACGCGATCCGCTCCTTGGCGGCCTGCTCGATTGTGATGCCGCGCTTGGTGGCGGTCATTTCCATGTTCGACTGCAAGCGATCGGTGGCGAAAGCGCCCGGCTGCATAAAATTGATCGTGACGTTGGCGGCCGCGACCGAACGGGCGACGCCGGCCATGAAGGCCGTCAGTCCGGCGCGCGCGCCTGACGAGAGGTCGAGCCCGAACAGTGGCGCCTTCACGGTGCCTGACGTGATGTTGATGATGCGGCCGAAGTTCCGTTTCACCATCGGGTCGATCACCCTCTGGGTGATCTCGATCGCCACCACCATGTTGGCGATGACGCCATCGATGATGTGCTGACGGGTGAGCTCGCGGAAATCCCGGAATGGCGGGCCCGCATTGTTGTTGACGACGATGTCGGGCTCCGGACAGGCGGCGAACAATGCCTGCTGCCCCTCCGCCGTGCCGACATCGGCCGCGACTGCGATCACCTTTGCGCCGGTCGCCTCCCGGATGTCCGCCGCGGCCGCCTCAACTATCTCGCGATTGCGGCCGTTGACCACGACCTCGCATCCCGCCTCGGCGAGGCTCTTGGCGCAGGCGCGGCCGAGCCCCTTGCTTGAGGCGCAGACGATGGCCTTGCGGCCGGCAATGCCCAGATCCATGGCGTACTCCCTAACCGGCGCAAGTCCGCGCGGCGTGGCGTCTTCCTTGGCCACGCCAGGCCGCGATGTCAATCTTTCCCCGGGGCTCGCCGCACCGCAAGAGCGCCGGCGTTTGCCCTGCTGTTCGCAGTCTTTGCGCTGGAGAGTAGCTAAGCTAGGCTCGCGGGCCGGCACTCCCGGTGCCGCGGTCCCGGTGCCGAACAACCGATGTGATTCGGCCGACGCAAAGTGCGTGTTTTCGGGGCGCGGGTGAAGTGGAACGCGCTTTCGCCTTGCGCAGGCAGGCCCTGCGGCGTTACCGTTTTACATGGCAGAGTCCCAGGATTTGTCGTTGCCGCTGCCTACCGCGGCTGACGTGGATGCGGCCGCGGAGCGCCTCGCCGGCGTCGCCGTGCGCACGCCCCTGATTTCATCGCCCGTGCTCGATTCACTCACCGGCGGCCGCGTTTTTCTCAAGCCTGAGACGCTGCAGCGGACTGGCTCCTTCAAATTTCGCGGCGCCTATAACAAGCTTTCCTCGCTCGCCCGCGGCGGGCAATGCAGCGGGGTTGTGGCTTTTTCGTCCGGCAATCACGCCCAGGGTGTTGCGGCGGCGGCGAAGCTTCTCGACATGCCGGCCGTCATCGTCATGCCGCGCGACGCGCCGCGGCCGAAGCGCGAGCGCACTGCCGCGCTCGGGGCCGAGGTGGTGCTCTACGATCGCGAGCGCGAGGATCGCGAGGCAATATCGCGCAAGATCGCAGCATCGCGCGGCGCCGTGCTGGTGCCCCCCTATGACGACCCGCTGGTGATCGCCGGGCAGGGGACCACTGGCCGCGAGATCGCCGAGGATGTGGCGCAACTCGGACTCACGCTCGACTGCGTCATCGCTAACGCTTCGGGCGGCGGGCTGACCGCCGGGATCGCGCTCGCCGTCAAGGCCAGGGTGCCTGAAGCGCGCATTTACACCGCGGAGCCCGAGGGCTTCGACGACCACGCGCGTTCGTTTCGCAGCGGCCGGCGCGAGCGCAACGCAATCCTCACCGGCACCATGTGCGACGCTCTGATGTCGCAGACGCCGGGCGAGCTTACGTTCGAGGTTAATCGTACGCTGGTCGCCGACGGGGTGACGGCGACCGAAACCGAGGTCGCCCACGCGGTCAGCTTTGCGTTCCACGAGCTCAAACTCGTCGTTGAGCCGGGAGGCGCCGTTGCGCTCGCGGCGCTTCTCGCAGGCAAACTCGACATTGTCGCCAAGACCGCGGTCGTCGTGCTGTCCGGCGGCAATATTGACCCCGCGCTATTTGCGAGGCTCGTGGCGTAGCTTGCCCGGGCGCAGCGGCGGCAAAGCCGCTGTGCGGGGTTTATTTCTGCGCGGTGCGGGAAAGACGCCGCGGCCTAATTGGCCGCGTCTGCAGCGTTCGGTCACCTCGTTAGTACGGGCGGACCGCGAAAACCCGGTAACGAGAGGGCCGGAAAGCAACAATCGTGCGGCCGTGGTGACTTGGCTTGAGGGCTCGGTGGGTTACGCTGTGAACCACCGGGATGTCACTTTCGGCGCAAGTCGGCACATATTCGGCAAGTTCCTGACCGCGCAGGAAAATCATTTGCGGACGGAGGCCGCCGTGCCGGCCGATCCAGGCTCGGACTTCGGGCGGATAGATGTTCATCATTTGTTGGGTCGCGGGAAAGCTTGTCGCTTTGCCGTACGGAGTCGGTTGCCATGCCGCATGGAAGCCAAGCACGGCCCGAGGCGTCGCACAGATCTGCTCACGCGGCACCATGCCGATTGCCAAAGTGCATGCTGAGAGGCATGATCCATCGATAACGATGCGCTCGCCGGTGGCACGAGCGTGAGCGAAGCGAGCTTGATATGCCGCAATCAGGCCGCCGGGGTCATTGGCGAGCCGTATGGTAGCGTGGGCAGCGGACGACGTAATCAACGTGGCCGCAAGTGCTGCGGTCAGCAAGGTAGGTCTATGCACTAGAAATCTCCCTACGCGCTTTGACGAAAAAGTAACATCCGTGGCGTAAAAGGTAGAATTGAGGCGAAATCGTAGTATTTTTGCGCTTACCTTAGACTACCCGTAAGTTTTATGGCCTCTGGCCAGGTAGATCCGGCCTCGGCATCAGGTAAAGGATTCTTCTTACCTTTGCGTTAACGGAACTGAGTTCGACTTTATACTTAGGAGATCGTCAGACACTCTATCAGATTGATATTACATCGGTATTTTGTCGCCACTCGCGTCGGGGGCGGCGCTGGTTGCAGTTAGTTTCTCGCCTTGCTGCCGCGGCCGCTCGGTTGCTGCGGCCCCTTCGGGGCAAATCCTTGGGTCGAAACGTCACGCCGGCTCGTCAGCCCCAGAGGGCCTTGGATGCGGGGTGCACGATGCTGCCTTCATACTGCAAACCGTTCGGACGGTCGCGCGCGAGCAGCAGGGGGCCGTCAAGGTCAACTACTCGGGCATAGGCCGCCACCAGCAATGCGGGCGCGATGGCCAGCGAAGTAGCAATCATGCAGCCGACCATAAGCTCCAATCCGAGCCGTTGCGCCTCGGCGGCCAGCGCGAGCGCTTCGGTGAGCCCCCCGGCTTTATCGAGTTTTATGTTCACCGCATCATACTTGCCGATCAGCGCCCCGAGCGTCGCGCGGTCGTGGACACTCTCGTCGGCACAGATCAAAACCGTGCGGGCGAGCGTGGCGAGCGCGGCGTCGGCAGCGGCGGGAAGCGGTTGCTCGATCAGCGTAACCCCTGCTGCCGCGCACGCCGCAACGTTGGCAACCAAATTGTCGGGGCACCACCCTTCGTTGGCATCGACGATCAGTTCGGCGGCAGGCGCGGCGTTGCGAATCGCGGCGATGCGTTGCGGATCACCGGAGCCGCCAAGCTTGATCTTCAACAGCGGGCGGGCTGCTGCTGCCGCGGCGGCTTGCGCCATCTGATCGATCGGGCCGAACGAAATCGTGTAAGCGCTGAGGCGAGGCTGAGGAGGAGCTGTCTCCAGCAATTCGTAGGCCGGGCAGTTGAAGCGCTTGGATTCGAGATCGATGAACGCGCAGTCGAGAGCGTTGCGTGCGGCGCCGGCCGGCAGGGCGCTCTGTAGGGAAACGCGATCGAGACCGCGCCCGATGTCGTCGGCTAGGCCCGCGATGGCGGCCGCAACGCCCGGCACGGTCTCGCCATAACGCGGATATGGCGTGCACTCGCCACGCCCGGTA
>JASHYD010000414.1 GCA_030043175.1 Xanthobacteraceae bacterium
CGGGCGCCGGGCGGTTCGTGCGAAGGCGAAAGGCGGGTAATCGATGGCGCGGCCTTCTCCCAACGAACGCAAAAAAGATTGACGCCAATCGCGCGGCTAAAGCTAAAATCAAATCCGAGGTTGATGCGCGCGAGCAGCGCACGAGGGATCGAGTCGATCAGGTTGTGACTACGGCGTTGTCGCGCACCGGTTCTCGCGATGGGCTGCAGACCGGGAAGCGCACGCGCGGAACGGTTCATCACGTTCATGCAGCAAGAAATGCGGAACGGGTCAGGTGACGATGGTGTGATCAATGCAGTCGGCCGAACGTCGCCTTTGGGTCAATAAGAGACACGGAACTGCTTTAGAGGATCCATCGCTCGCCCTCGGACGGCGAAGCGTGTCGGGGGATTGCGGTGAAAGCCCGCCTGACGTTCATCCTCTTCGAGGATCGCAGGCCATAACTCACGCGCTCGTCGCACGACGCGTTGCCGGCAAACACGATCAAGGGCGTCGAACGCACTTGCGATCGGTGACTACCTGCCTGAGAAGCGCGCCGCGCTGCCGGCGCTCGCTGCCGTGATCGGCCGAATCACCGGGTAACGTCACGTCGCTTATCCGGAAATGTCAGGTCGCACGCCACCACGCTCCATCAGGGTTTTCGCCGTATGCCTCAGATCATGCAGTTGCCATTGCGGCACCGGCAGGCGACCATCGAGGCAGGAATGTCCACGTCTGGCCGCTGAATCGTCGCGGTTGCCGCGCGTGAATTCCGACAAATCGCGCGTGCAGGCATCGAATCAACACGGATACCAGAACGGAAGGCGAATCAGCTGTGTTGCCACCGCGAGAACATCCAGATTTGCTGATCGTCCAGCCTGCGGCGCAACACGAAAGCCCGACACAAGGCGACATCAAGGTTTAGCCGCCTGCTCGGTGAGGTTGCCGCGTGGCTGGATTGCGCTACGGAGGATGGGGCTCTCATGCTCAATCCGAATCTGGCGGCGAGATGGCTCTTCAGCGGATAACGCAATCTCTATCTTGGCAAGCCCAACGTCACCTCCCGATCGATACAGAAACGCCGGGGTGCGAAAGCCGCCGTGGCAGCGCTGTGCACGCGAGAACAGCGCGCGAACACTTTCCCCGATTTTCCCCCAGTTTTTGGGGAAATTCGTGGTCCGTTCACGCCCAAAGCTGGGGAGAAGGGGAGTGGTCCATCACCTAAGTACTGATTTTATTGGGCTTTTATGGTGGGCGCGACAGGGATTGAACCTGTGACCCCTCCCGTGTGAAGGGAGTGCTCTCCCGCTGAGCTACGCGCCCGACCGTTGCGCCATTAATAAGCGCCTGCCGGCGGTGTCAAGCGAGTGCCGGGGCTTAGACCTGGCTTAGACCCTGAACTTGAATGGTCGAGATCGAGGATGACCAATGGCCACGTCGTAATGGCTACCATAGGCAATTCCGCATACAGGACCGCGGCTTGTTGTCCACCACGCAAGCGGTTTTCCCCCGCCGGGGATCCGCAGGCATCTCGTTCGCGAAGGATTGACCGGCCGTTGAGCGCGCGACGCCAGCGGTCGGCAGCATTTTCGGCTATGCTTGACGGCCGTGGCCGGCTAAGAGGGCTCACAAAACACACCTCCGGCCGCACGAGCGCGACATTGTGACCAGCCTTGAGGACCGTAAGCGTGCCGCCGCGGCGCGGGCCATCGAATTCGTGCAGGCGGGGATGCGGCTCGGCCTTGGCACCGGATCGACCGCGCGCCATTTCATCGAACTGCTGGGAGTGCGGGTGCGACAGGGCCTTTCTGTCGTCGCCGTTCCAACCTCCGAAGCCACCCGCACCTGCGCGGCGACTTTTGGCATCCCACTCTCGAACCTGGATGAAATGCCTGAACTCGACCTCACGGTGGACGGCGCCGACGAGATTGCCCCCGACCTTACGGTCCTCAAAGGCGGGGGTGGCGCGTTGCTGTGGGAAAAGATCGTGGCCGCTGCGTCGGCCCGCATGGTCGTGATTGCAGACGATACCAAGTGGGTACCGGTGCTCGGGCGCTTTCCGCTGCCGATCGAGGTGGTGCCGTTCGGCCTTATGGCGACGCGCCGGGCCGTCGAGGCCGCAGCCGCAGCCGCAGGATGTCCGGGCCCTGCGGTCCTGCGACTCACCCAGGGGGGCCATCCTTTCGTCACGGATGGTGGGCACCACCTGCTCGACGCCTCGCTTGGACGCATTCCTGACCCCGAAGCGCTGGCCGCTCGGCTCGCAGCGATTCCGGGCGTGGTCGAGCACGGGCTTTTCATCGGCCTCGTAGCCGCAGCCGTTATCGCCGGGCCGGGAGCGGTGCGAATGATCGAAGCCAAGGGGACTTAAGAAACGAGACTCTAGAGCAACTCACACGGGGAGACGCACATGGTCAGGAGTTCGCTTTCGCCCATCACCTTAATTGTGGCGCTCGTCTGCGCTTGCCTTGGGCCTTTCGCGGCTCGCGCGCAGCAGCCTTCTCCCGCAGCAGTTGCATTGGCACGCCAGCTGATCACTATAAAGGGCGCGAACAGCATGACTGATCCGCTGGTCCGCGGCGTAATCGAAAGTGTCAAGAACAGTCTCGTGCCGACCAATCCCAATCTGATGCGCGAACTGAACGATGTTGCGACGGCACTGCACAAGGAGCTCGACGGAAGAAGCAGCGAGGTCCTCGAGCAGATGGCACAAGCCTACGCGGCACGTTTCACTGAGCAGGATCTCAAGGATCTACTGGTGTTCTACAAGACCCCGCTCGGTCAGAAATCCATCAAGGAAGAGCCAATTGCGCTTGAGGATGGACTGAAACGCGCCCAGCAATGGGCCGACGCGTTCGCTGACACCGTGATGACCCGAATGCGCATCGAGATGCAGAAGAAGGGTCACCAGTTGTGACGATGCCGGCGTCTACTAACGACGTCGACCTCTTCGTAATTGGCGCCGGTTCCGGCGGCGTACGGGCGGCGCGGATTGCCGCGGGTCACGGTGCAAGGGTCATGATCGCCGAGGAGTATAGAGTCGGCGGCACCTGCGTCATCCGCGGCTGCATACCCAAGAAGCTCCTGGTCTACGCGTCGCGGTTCCCCCACGAATTCGCGGACGCGGCGGGCTTCGGCTGGACGGTCCCGCCGGCCGCGTTCGACTGGCCGACCCTAATCGCCAACAAGGATAAAGAAATTGCGCGGCTCGAAGGTGTCTACCGTTCCAACCTGGACAAGGCAGGCGTCGAAATCGTAAAGAGCCGCGCCGTGATCGAGGACGAAACTACGGTTCGCTTGCTCGCTTCGGGCGCGCGCGTGCGGTGTGGCCATATTCTCATTGCCACCGGGTCGGCGCCGTTTGCCGGCCACCCGATTCCCGGCGTCGAGCATGCGCTCTCGTCGAATGAAGCGTTTCATCTGGCGGCGCTTCCGGCCGAGATCATAATCCAGGGCGGGGGTTACATCGCAGTCGAGTTCGCCTCGATCTTCGCGGGGCTCGGCTCGCGCGTGAAACTCATTTATCGCGGCGAGAACATCCTGCGCGGGTTCGATGACGACGTCCGCTCGCACGTGCGCAAGGAAATGGAAATGCGCGGGATCGAGGTGATCGTCGGTGAACTCGTGACCGCAATCGACAAAGGTGGCGCTCGCTATACCGCCACGCTCACAGGCGGTTGCAAGTTCGGCGCCGATTGCGTGATGTTCGCGGTGGGCCGCAAGCCCAACATCAGTAATCTCGGCATCGAGGAGGCCGGCATCAGGACGGCGCCGTTCGGTGGTATCGCGGTCGATGCCTATTCCCGCACGTCTGTGCCTAACATCTATGCCATCGGTGACGTTACCAACCGGATCAATCTCACGCCGGTCGCGATTCGCGAGGGGCACGCTTTTGCGGATACGGTGTTTGGCGGCCGGCCTACCATTGTGGACCACACGAACGTCCCAACCGCGGTGTTTTCGGAGCCGGAAATCGGCGCCGTTGGCCTCACTGAGACTCAGGCGCGGGAACGGTTGGCGCGGGTCGACATCTACAAATCAACGTTCCGGCCACTCAAGTCGACGCTGTCGGGCCGCCACAGCCGGATGTTGATGAAGCTCGTGGTCGACGCTGTCACGGACCGCGCAGTCGGGGTCCACATCGTCGGTGAGGGCGCAGGCGAGATGATCCAGCTGATCGGCGTCGCGGTGAAGATGGGCGCCACCAAAGCCGACATTGACGCCACCATGGCGGTCCACCCGACCGCGGCTGAGGAACTGGTGACCATGCGCGAACCGACGGTGCGGTACGGAAGTCATACGCCTGAGTAGGGTTGCGCAGTCTGCCTCGCTTTCCGAATGGACAGCTGAACAGTTGGGTAAGCTCCGAATCGGCAGCGTCCGTCGCTGAGGAGTACCGTGCTCCCAGGGGACACCGGGCTGGCGCAGCAGTCCCTGACCCGGACGTCACCGCAGCTCGTTCACGTGGTTTAAGGCCGTCATCGGGCTTAGAATAATCATAAAACGACAGAGCGTGGTCGACTCGTGGGCGTGGCTGAACCCAGGGAGGATGGTCATGCGAACGATGACGCTTGCAATCCCCATAATACCCGCCGGGTGTCTTGCATTTCCCGCTCCTGCGGCGAAGAAGCGGCCGCATCGGATTCAGTGGCCGGTAACGGTTCCACGTGTTGTGGATTGAGAACGATTTGCCTGACGCGGGACTGACTGCGGTGATCGTTGCGATGCAACCGATGGTCTGCAATGCTCAATGGAACGACTGCATGAAGTCCGGTTTTTAGCTCCCGAATGAGTCGGCCGGCTGAACGCCGTTGATTCTACGATAAGCGGACACAGCCCCGCAAAAGCCACGCGGCCTTCCCTCAATACCCGGGTGGTCCGGACTCCTATGCCTTGGTGGTGGCGGGTTACACCGAACTGGTATCATCCGCCTGCTGCATAGGATCTCCTCTGGGACAAAGAGCAGTCAGCGGACCGCCGGATCGTCGCAACGGATCTCATTCTTCGGCGCAGTGCTTACCGCGCGGGCGCCAGCCGCCTGTGTGATCCGGGGCTCGGGGCATGAGAGATACGTAGCAGAGTAGCAGGCATGATCACTGGTAGCCGCGGTTGTGATTTATCGCAAGCCCGTAGCCCGCCGCGCCGGGCGAGACTCTGGCGTGGGTGGTAGCGCAAGAGGGGGAGCGACACGGCAAACCGGCAGGCTGGTCGGACCGGCCCATCGGTCCGAACCGGGCGGGCCACCGCCGCCGGCTGTTTCCAAGCCACAAACGCGCCAGTAAGCCTCAAGCCCCTTGCCCAGCCGCAAGAGGCGACCGAATCATTGTGTTCCTTCCCGTACCCTTTAGTGGCATGATCGATTTGGTTCTCCCGTTGATCAGCGCGGCCAGATGCGGCAGCTTTGAAATAGGAGGACAATCCGGGGGGAACCGTCTTGGACCGCTACACTTTCACCGCTGAAATTATCAAAGCAGTCACCTCGATGATTGCGGCGTTTGCGTTGCCGGTG
>JASHYD010000415.1 GCA_030043175.1 Xanthobacteraceae bacterium
TCCGCCTCGCCGCGCATTACGGCCGCGACTGCGGTGCCGTGGTTGCTCCACGTGGTCGGGTCGTTGCATCTCGCGTGCAGGCGCGGATGAAATGCGCGGTACGGCGGTTTCGTCCATGTCGGTTTACCCTTTGTGTTGGGGCGCAATTCCCAGCGCCATACGACCCACCGGTTCTGTTCCGTCAGCGGCCGCAGCGCGGGGGTAGATTGGCGAGGTCGCCCTGAAAAGTTTGCGGCTTGCTCATCATCGCTTCACTCTCGCGTAGATCGCACGTAACCAGTTCGCCTGTTTCTTGCTCGGTTTGCCATCGCGTACTGTCCAGCGCACCATGTCGCTGACAAATTTCCGCTCGCGCTCGCTCAGTCGTTCACTTGCCGCCTTGCATTCGCGGGCAATTCCATTCCACGTCGGTTCGTCAACGCTGCGGAATGCGCCGTCGTGATCGGCCTCGCGGCGCCCGTCGGCCTTGCCTCGGCGATAGATTTCCTCGGCATCCCGTTCAGTGAATTTCGCGCCGCCGCCCGCCAGGCCATCGGCCAGGTCGTGAATGGTAAGCCTTTCGCCGTCGAGCGTGCGCTCGATCGCACGCGCGGCAGCCAGCACCTCGCCGTCCTTATCGGACGACAGCAGCCTAATGAGCTTGCCGAGCTTGTCGGCGATCGGTGCCAGTGCGCTCATCCCCAGCACCGTGCCTTGTGGCTGCACATCCGGCAGCGCCAGTCACTTGGGTCTTCGGTCAGTCGTGGCAGCAGCTCGCCTGCTTTAGTGGCCTCGATAATCATCACGGCACGGTCAGACCAGGCCTGCGCCCGCTCGGCGTCGAACTCGTGCAGCAAGTGCAGGCGTTCCATCGTGTTGGCGTTCACCGCCGTGAAGGTCGCGGGATGGTCGTCGATGCCGAGATAGGCTTGGTACAGCGAGATTGGCGCGGCGTATTGCGGGTACGTCTTGCCGAGCCCGTCTCGTTCCAGATTCTTCCAACCCTTGTCGCTGAGGGCCTCGTGCTCCCGGACGCACGGGTAGCCGACGCCCGGTAATACCGGCCCTGCTGTGACGATTCCATCGGCGTGGCCTCGGAACAGGCCATTTGCCGCACCGAACCCGAGCTGTTTCTCCGGCGCGAATACGAGGCCGGCGCGAACCAAATGCTGCCGCGTCAATCCCTCGAACAGATGCCCGCGCCTGAAGATGTCCCGCGTCCTGGACGCGTGCACCGGGGCGACCATCCAATCAAATTGCACCTTGCGCAGGCACTCTGAGCCGATCGCCGAGGCGCCGAGATAATGCCTGAGGTTTGGCCCCGGTAGTTCGGCACACGCGATCAGTTCGTTGATGGCGACGCTGAGAGGCGTCGCCGACAAGTTGCTGCGGTTGAAGTCGAGCATCGCGCACCTCAAATTCCGATCGCGTCGTCATGCTCAGGTTGCGGCTGTGTGATCGTCCCGCCCGCGTCGCGCGCCGCCATGGCCTGTCTGACCAGGCCAAATCCGGCACAGAGGAACGTCAGCATCATTTCGCGGGGCCACTCGTTGAGTGACAGCGACCAGTCGATCCCAGGCACGTCGGCAAGATCCGGGAGGATCGCCGCTACCGCGCCCGCGTCCCACGGCTGTGGCGTGTTTCCAGTGTCGCGGATAGCTTCCTCGACAACAGACAGGTTGAATCCTTCCGCGGTAGCCTGCTCGGCACGCTTGCTGATCCAGGCGCATATTCCGGTGCAGATGATCCAGCCCAGCTCATAGTCAGAGAGCTTTCCGATCGGCGTGCCGGGCTTGAGTTTGCCGTCGACGTCGATCAGCTTGCGGGCACTTTCGACGGCTGCGGCAGTTGCCTGCCGCTGCCATTCGGCTTCGATAGCGGAGCGCATTGGCGCACGCATCTTCACTTTGCCCATTCCGGCCTCGCGATCGCGTTCGTCGCAGCTGCGGGCTGCTGGGTCTCGGGCGCGGCTTCTGGCGCCGGTGCGTTATCCGGCTGGTGCCATTCCTTGCGATTCGGCGTGATGGCTTCGAGTAGAGTGTTCTTGACCGGATATTGCCCTTGCGCCGGCTCGATGCCGATCTTGCCGATGAATTTGATCCCGTTGAAATCTTCCCAACCGCTAGTTTGACGCGCCTTTCTTGCGGCGTCGCTCTTGTCGTCCGGCCTGATGCCCCGCGCCGATTCCAAGATCGCTCGCAGCAGCGTACGGCTAATCTCCTGTGCCGCTGCGTGGCCTGGCGTCCGGCCTTCGAGGGTGAACCGCATCCAGAACTTCCGCCCCTTGAAGTCGCCGTCGACCACGGCAAACTCGCAGTCCAACGCTTCCGAATCTCCTGCCTTCGAGCGGCGCAAGCAGCCACCCTCGCCGGCCCCGCCTGGCCGGATCTTCATTTGCAACGTCGCGATCGTGCCGGCCGGGATAACATCGAAACTGCGTTGTTCTTTGGCATTGTTGAAATCTTGAAGGTTCATAACTCTCTCCTTTCTACTTTGCTGTGAGTTTTTGCGATTAGTTCACCGAGGTGAGGTTTTTCGATTTGTTCAAGGCGGCCACTGCGATCTTTCGCCGGCCGCTGCCATTGGTTTGGAGAAGTGCAGATAAAGGCGCGTGCTGGCGCGCCGTCGCCGAAGTCGACGAATTGCATCGTGATCATCTGATCGACGATGCCGGGCAATTCCCCGCCGGTTTTTCCGCCTTCGAGTTGGAGCTGCCATTCGGCGCGATTGAAATCATCGATAAGCCGCTCGAGGATTCTGACGAAAATCACACTCTTGTCGCGCCCGTGTTGCTGCTGATGCAGCCACGCAATCATTTCTCGTGCGTGTAGGCCGTAGGCGCTGCGGAAATCTTTGCGGCCTGTGCGTTCTGAGAAGCTTTCCGGCTGCTGCTCGGACCATCGGAAGGACAGCCGGCTTATGGCGCTTATGCTGTCCACGAAGATCACATCGTACCGGTCGAGCCCTTCGAGCGCGCGGCCGATGCCCTCATCATGGGCTTGCGAATAGCATGCGGTCGGTGGGTAGCTCGGGTTGGGGCCGCCGATTCGGGACGCGAGGCCACAG
>JASHYD010000416.1 GCA_030043175.1 Xanthobacteraceae bacterium
CCCGCGCCGCTGAGCAGTAGCCCGAGCGGCGAAGCGTGCAGCGCAACCACGCCGCAGATGAGCATCAAGCCCCCGCCGATCAGCCTGGCCGCGCGCTCCCACCCGCCAACGTTCTTCCTATACCACATGGTTCTGTGCTCCGGTTCGTGACGCGCCGCTATGGCGCATTCACCCAGACAAGAGGGCGCAAACCCGGCGCCGGGGTCGCGGCACAAAAAATAATTTGTGGGGGTGGCAGCTTCAGCCGGCTGGCGTGGGCGTCCGGCGCGGGCCTTGGCCGCTGAGGAACGCCGGCATCGGGCCGCCGGGGTGTGGACATCCGGATAAAGCCGGGCCAGCGGCTCGCGTATCTTCGGCGCGCCCCAATGTGGCTTGTCCTGCTTGCATCCCACGATCAGCATCTCGATCTGGACCGGCAGCTGATTGGCATGCCGGTAAGGTCGCCGCGAGCGGTCGGTCAATCCGTCCGACGCGATTAACCCAAGGCGGACCTCGCTACAGCCAAAAACATCGCGGCGATCTGACGTCTGCGGCCCCGGAGTTTCGGCTAGTGCACCTACTTGGGGTCCGCCTTGCCCACCCTACGCCAACCGTAATCGCCCGCAATGTCTCTTGAGCGTCAAGGAACTAAACCGCTCGCGCGGTAGGGTGCTGGGCGCTCTCGATCGCGGCTCATTAAGGTAGCGGATGGGTGCGTGCGACTCCGAATAGGTGCCGCAGCCGCAGCTCGCACAGAAATGATGTTTGACGGTGCGGCTGCCCCGTTGATAGGTCGCATCGTCCTCGGGCGACGATGTCAGGCTGAATTGCGCCGGCAGGCCCAGAGCGCGCCGCGCTTGGAGCAGAGCGAGCATGTGCAACTGGTGACACCGGTGGGCGCCTCGGTCACCTCGAACAGCGTTTTGCCGCAATGGCAGCTTCCGTTGATCGCCACGCTGCGCTCCCTTCCGAACTGGCCAGATGACAAAACCTATACTGTCAGCCTGCTGCCAACCTTATGGCAGCAACAGGGAGCAAAAAAAGAGCTAGGAAAAATCCCGGCCCTCCAGAATTGCCTTATTATTACAAGGCTTTGACAGGGTTAGGTCAGCGGATGGCGGATCGGCAGCAAAAAGAGGATCGGCCGCGCCGACAGCTGCGGTGCTGCAATGACTGTCCTGCGCCTTGCCGCTTTGGCAGCAGTTTGAGAGGAGATATCAATTGCAGATTATGGCCGGAGCTGTTCGCGCGAACCGCGAGTCTTGCCTTGAGATGCTCGGTAATTCAAGTTAAGCCGCGCCCAAATGACAATCGTACGCACGATCGCAACTCCCTGGCTCAAGGCCACGTACGCCAGGACGGTAGCGGCCGAGGGCTATTCCGTCTCGCGGCAGGGAGCCGTCGGGATCGCCTTCACGCCTCAAGGCCGTGCCGTTCGGCGCATGCCCTCGTCGGCGCCGATCGAACGCGGGTTCGCGGCGGCGTCCTTCTTCCTTGTGCAATCCGATGACCTGATCTGGGAGCTGTGGGACAATGTCTCTGACTCGGTCGAGGTTTGGTTCCACCAGCCCTGGTTCTGCGACCTCGCCGCGCGCCTTGGCGCGAAGCGCCCGCCTGACTTGCCCGATGTCCAGCGCGCCAGCCATCCGGTGGCGCTCAACCTGATCGCGTCGCTCAAAACCTTGATGCTGCAGGGGGCCGCCCAGCCGCTGGACGTGGAAGCAATCGCGGCGTCGCTCGCGGAGTGGGTACTGACCACCTATGGCGGCCTCATCTCGTACCACCGCACGCGCGTGCGCGCCCTTGACGAGCGTCGGCTCGAACGGGCCGTAGCGAGAATCCGCGCCTCGCTGGCTGATCCACCTACTCTGACCGATCTCGCCAGTGACGCTGAGCTTTCGCTGTCGCACTTCGCGACCGCGTTCCGCCTTGCGACCGGCGCCTCGCCCTACGCCTTCATCCTGGCGCGCAGGATGGAGCGCGCGCAGACGCTGTTGAGGACAACAGACCTGTCGGTCGGAGCGACTGCAGGCGATGTAGGCTACTCCGACCTGCGGCGTTTCCGCGAGCTATTCGCTCGACACTGGGGTTCGGTGCCGAACGAGTTCCGACGCCGCGGAAATCGCAAGATCGTCCACCTTGCCGCCGTGCTGGACCAATCGCATAGTGGCTCTACAGAGTACGAGGTGTAGTGCATGCAGTCGCTGCTGGATTCGGGCACACGTGTCGCCATCGCTGTAAAGGTGAACGGACGGGAACACCGGCTGGAGGTAGACCCCCGGACGACATTGCTCGACCTTTTGCGCGAATATCTTGACCTTACGGGTGCCAAGAAGGGGTGCGACCGCGGCGAATGCGGCGCCTGCACCGTCCACCTGGAAGGCCGGCGCGTCAATAGCTGTCTGCTGTTGGCGGCCTCCTGCGACGGCCGAGATGTGACGACGGTCGAGGGCCTTGCGGCGCAGGATGGCAGGCTGCATCCGGTCCAGGCCGCATTCATCGACCACGACGGCTTCCAGTGCGGCTTCTGTACGCCGGGCCAGATCATGAGCGCGGTCGCCTGCATCCACGAGGGCCATACCCGCACCGACGCCGAGATCCGGGAATGGATGAGCGGCAATCTCTGCCGCTGTTCCGCTTATCCGCAAATCGTCGCAGCCGTGCGTGCGGCCGCGGGTGGGACCGTCTGATGCGGCCCTTCGTGTACCGTCGCGCGGCCGATCTGGCCGATGCTCTAGCCACCGGAGCCCAGCCCGGGTCCGCGTTTCTCGCTGGCGGCACGGAGCTCCTGAATTGGATGAAGCTCGGAGTCATGGAGCCAGAGCAGATCGTGGATATCGGCCGGCTTTCCAGCCTTGAGGGCGTCGCGCGGCAAGCGGGCGGCGGACTTTACATCGGTGCCCTGGCAAAACTGAACGATGTCGGCGAGCACCCGGACGTTGTGCGCGACTATCCTGCGCTCAGCCAGGCGATACTCAAGTCCGCATCCGCCCAACTGCGCAATCTCGCGACCATTGGCGGCAATCCGTTGCAGCGCACGCGCTGCGCCTACTTCCGCCAAGACGATTTTGTTCCCTGCAACAAGCGCTCACCGGGGTCCGGCTGCTCGGCGCTGCATGGCTACAGCGACCACCATGCCATCTTCGGCTGGACGGATGCGTGCGTCGCCACCCATCCGGCTGACCCGCCCGTGGCGCTCGCGGTCCTCGACGCGATCGTGCATGTCCAAGGACCTGCGGGCGCACGGCAGATACCGGCCCGTGAGCTGATTTTGCTGCCGACGAGGGAGCATCCGGAGATCGATACAGCGCTTCAGCCGGGTGAATTGATACTGGGCTACGAGCTTGCGTCGCCTGCACCGCATTCGGCCTATCTGAAGATTCGCGAGCGTGAGAGCTATGAGTACGCACTCGTCTCCTGCGCCGTGGCGCTGGACATAAAGGACGGTCGCATTGCCCGTGCCCGCATCGCCCTGGGCTCGGTGGCACATCGGCCGTGGCGACTCGACGAAACCGAACGACGGCTTGTGGGTGCTCGCGCAGGGTCGGCCGAGGCCAATGCGGCAGTGGAGGCTGGCTTTACCGATGCCCGTCCGCTGGCGACGAATCGCTACAAAATTACGCTCGCGCGCAACGCGGCGTTACGCGCCCTTGAGATGGCGGCAGGTGAAGTATGAGTCGGATTGGCGAACCGATCGCGCGGCCGGACGGCGCGGACAAGGTCACGGGCCGAGCGCGGTATGCGGCCGACTTCAAAGCCCTGCAGATGCTGCACGCCGCCTATGTTGCCGCCGGCATCCCGGCAGGGCGGGTCCGGGCGGTCAATCCGCAGCGAGCCTTGCAGCATCCAGGCGTCGTCCGCGTGCTCGCCGCGTCAGATATGCCGACCTTGAAAGTGGAGATGTCGCCGCCGGCAGCATCCCGGTTCGTTCCGCTGCAGTCGGACGAGGTGCGCCACCAGGGCCAGCCGGTGGCAATTGTCCTGGCCGAGACGCAAGAGGCCGCGTCGCGCGGCGCGCGTCTTGTGGACGTTACCTATGAACCGGCCGAATTCCTAGCTCCCGACCTCGACCCTAGTCGTCTGCCGTCGAGGGCGACGCCCTACAACCCCGCTACCGGCTATTCGCTCGGAGAGGAATGGGAGTTTTGCAAGGGCGACGTGGAGGCGGGGCTCGCTCAGGCTACCCATCAGATATCGGCAATCTATGTCCAGCCCTCCAGGCACTCCAATCCGATGGAGCCATCGGCGACGCTTGCCGAGTGGCGCGGTGATGAGCTGGTCCTGCATGACTCCGTCCAACACGGCTACAGCGTCCAGGCCGTGCTGGCGGGCGCATTCGAGATCAGGCCAGAGCAGGTGCGGGTGATCTGCCCGCACACCGGCGGCGGCTTCGGCGCCAAGGGCTATGTCTGGCCGCACGAGCTGCTGACCGCCGCCGCGGCGCGCGTCGTCGGCCGTCCTGTGCGCCTGGTACTGACCCGCGCCGACATGTACGCCAACGTTGGTTACCAGCCCCGCATCCTCCAGCAAGTGTCCCTGGGCGCCGACGGCGAGGGCCGCCTCACGGCATTGCGGCAGGAAGTGGTCAACGTCACGAGCGTGTCCGAGGATTTCGTCGAGCAGTGCTCAATGGCCGGCAAGTCGATGTACGCAGTTCCGGCGCTGCACACGACCCAGCGCGTCGAACGCAGCCACGTCAACCTGCCGACCGCGATGCGGGCGCCGGTTGAGGGCCCCGGCACCTGGGCGATCGGGTCGGCAATGGATGAGCTGGCGCACACGCTTGGCATCGACCCGCTCGATCTGCGGCTCTTGAACTACGCCGAGACGAGCCCCCGCGATGGGCGCCCGTGGTCGTCGAAGAGGCTGCGCGAAGCCTACGAGCTCGGGGCGACCCGGTTCGGCTGGCGCGAGCGTCGTGGCAGGCCTCGGAACGACGGCCATTGGCGCATCGGCTACGGCGTAGCCGACTGCATCATGGGCACCTTCCGTATGGCGTCCAAGGCGCGCGTGCGCCTGCGTTCCGACGGCTCGGCCGTGGTCGAGGCGGGCTTTCACGACATCGGCTCGGGCACGCTGACAGTCATGCCGCAGATCGCGGCGGACATACTGAGGCTGCCGATAGAGAACGTGAGCACGGTCATGGGCGACACGAGCCTTCCCCAGGCCGGCCCGACCTACGGCTCCTCCTCTACGCTCTCCGGAGGCTCGGCGGTGCACCGGGCCGCTGAGGCAGTCCGCAGTGAGCTCGCGCGCCTTGCCAATCTTCCGCCCGAGCGCGCCGTCATGCGGGACGGCCGGATCGCACTGGCGGGCGATGGACCGGGCCAGCCCATCGCCATGGTGATGGACGAGGCGGGCGTGCCCGAGCTGGTCGGCGAAGGCGAATGGGTACCCGGACCCGGCGTGTTCTTCGACGGCGATGGCGGCGGCGGCCCATACGCCATGAAGACCTTCGGGGTTGTGTTCGTCGAGGTCGGAGTCGATCCCGAGCTCGGGCTCCTGCGTCTGCGTCGGGTCGTAGGCGCCTATTCGGCCGGGCGCATCATCAACCCGCGCACTGCGCGCGCCCAGATGACCGGCGCCATGATCTGGGGCTGGGGCATGGCGGCGATGGAGGCCAGCCGCCATGAGACGCGCCTGGGCCGGTGGGAGGCGAAGAACCTCGCCAACGTCGCCCTGCCGGTGAACGCGGACATCCCGAGCGATGCGCTGGAGGTGATCTTCGTCGACGAGTTCGATGAGCACGCCAGCCCGCTGGGCGCCAAGGGCATCGGCGAGCTCGGCGCCAGCGGCGTTGCCGCCGCCGTCGCCAACGCCGTCTTTGATGCTGTTGGCAAGCGCGTGCGTTCGCTTCCAATCACGCCGGCAGCCCTGCTGGAGGGCTGATTTCTGCGGCGGCACTGGCGTCGCCATGGGGAGGGATCATCGAGGAGCAAGTCGTTTTGCATCGCTGGCACCCATGAGATTCCAAATTGATCTTGGAAGCGGCAGGCCAAGCGATCGTCGCGTTCGTGGCGTGAGTGGCATTGCCCCGGAGCACCCGTACCGCTGCTACCGCTGCAGAGATCGAACATACGAAAAGGAACCCTCAGTAACCTGACATGTCTATTTTTCATCAATAGCATGTGGATGCTGAGCAATTTTCAATTGATCTTGCCAGCAATATCACAGGGATAGCGAGATGAGAGTCCAGCAAATGGAGCCCAAAAATGCAGGCATTTGCAGAAGTTTATGGTCTTAGCGAGGACTGGGCAAAGGACTTCTTCAATAGACCTGACACATATATCCAGCAATACTTTGGCATCTCGACATGCGACGATAATCCTAACTGTGTGGATACCGCTAACCGTGTTTTACGGAGCAAAATGAATGGCTGGTCTCGCTCAAAAGATAAAGGTAATATACTTGTATCTTTAACATATATAATAGGGTCATCATTGAGATTTGAGGAAGTTGCAGGCGACAGCCCGGTACCCGGTGCGCGCATAGATATAAGAAAGGAATAACTGCGTTCCTGAAGCCTACGGATTGTCTATCCGGTAATGCTGGAGGCTCAGAGCGCATCCTCTCGGCCGATATTCCGAGGCCGGTGAGGTCATCGGACGTTTCGCAGCCAGGCGGCATCAAGAGCGTCGATCTGATTGAGATGAAGGCGCAACAGGAAGCGATGGTGCTTGGTCACACGGCCACGAGGCACCTCACGCGGTTTTTTCAGGTGACGCACGGGGGAAGGATGTCGTAAGCACACGAGTTGTTCGGGCTGCTCCTGCGCTCGGGACGCGTGACCACGGAACTCCCCGGCGTTAAGGTTCTGGTCTACGGCCGAGCTAGGCGTTTTCACAACAACCGACGCGGAAACGGGGGAGGATTTTCATGAAGTCAACAGGAGTGCTCACGCTTATGCTGAGCGTGCTTACCGCGGGCGCCGGCTGGTGCCAGATTTTGCCGCCCGCCGGCCTCACGCAAGGGCCGGGCGTGCAGGCGCCCCGGGACTCGCGGTACGCGGATGCGATCAAGGCGTGCAATGCGCCGCCGCCAGCGACCCGGCCCCAGGCAGCGCCCGCGGCCGCCGCGCCAACGCCGCGCGCGTACACGGTGACGGAAATTTCTGGGGTCATCGCCGCGGGACAGCAATGGAAGGAAGTCTGGCAGGTGGACGGCAACAATGCCGACGGCATCGTGAGCACGGAAGACGGCGGACTTCTGCTCGCCCAGAACGATAAAAGCGCGGTCGTGAAGCTCGACAGGAACGGCCAGACGTCCGTCGCCTACACCGGTACGAATACCGGCGGGTCGCTCGCGGTGAATGCGAAGGGCGCCCTGTTCCTGGTCGATCGCGGCCTGAACCAGTCCATCGAGCAGCTCGCCCCGGAGCGCAAGACGCTGACCAGCAAGGCCGCCAACAGCGATTCGCTGGATTGCCTCGGCGGGGTATTGAATGACCTG
>JASHYD010000417.1 GCA_030043175.1 Xanthobacteraceae bacterium
TATAAATCGATGCCCGTCTCCTTGGGCAAATCCTTCCTTTGACTGGGGCCGCCTTACCAGCGGACCTCTTTTCCCTAATGGAACGACGCGCCTGTTGCGGGCTGCTGCGCGGTCCCTGGGCGACTTTTTGGCCCCCTGGGCATATTGTCTATCACCGGGAACGGCCAACGGGCGTCGGTGGCTGAGAGACGCTTTGCGCTCCCTCCTGAACAGGCGAGTTTCTGGCCGAGATCATTGGGGAGCTCAAAATTTCGCAGGCGGAGTTCGCGCGGGCTGCTGGCGTGAGTCCGCGGGGGCGCTGTACCGGCAGTGTGAGGCGGGCGGGCTAGGCGCCCCCTGGCACGGCCCGCCACCGGTTATCAGGCGCCCGCAGGGAAGCCCGCCCAGCGCCTTTCCCGCCCGAGGCCCTGCACGAAGACGTCAACCGTGTCCAGGCTGAGAATGCGACGCTTCAGGTTCGGTTGGAAACGCGTTTGGTCAAAAAACCCATCTGACCGCCTTTTCATGCGACCTCTTGATGATAATAACGCAGGAGCCCGCCCAATCGCTCGCGGCATTGGACGCACCGCTCTCGATCGAGGTGCCGGTTCCGAGGAAATAGCAGGACGTTGCGCTTTCCTTGGTGGTTGCGCTCCACATGGTAGTCGTCAACGTATTCACTCAGGGCCCGCCGCAGCGACCGCTCGCCAAAGAGAATAACCTTGGACAAGCACTCTTCTTTCACCGATCTGACCCAGCGCTCGGCGTAGGCAATCAGGTTCGGGCTCCCCGCAGGCAGCGCCAATGGTTCAATCTGACCTGACGCAATGATGGCCCGGAACGACTCGGTAAATTTCGTGTCGCGATCAAGCAGGAGATAGCGGCAGTCCCGTAAAATCCCGCATCCTTCCATGGTCACGTTTCGTGCCATTTGCTTCATCCATGGCTCGTTGGGATGGATGGTGATCCCGGCGATGTCCACCCGCCGGCTCTCGAGATGGATGAAAAATAGCACGTAGTAGGTCATGAGCCCGCGCAGAGTGAGCACCTCAGCGGTGAAGAAGTCGGTGCCCGCCAGCAGCGCCAAGTGGGTGCGAATGAACGCCGACCAGGTGGTCGTGCGCTTGCGCTCCGGCGCCGGCGGCAGACCGTGGCGCTGCAGGACATTGCCGACTGTCTGATCGCATACATGATATTCCAGATTGGCCAACGCCCCGGCAATCGGTTCTCCTCGGCCAAACGAACGATCAGTTGCTCGACCTTGCGCGTGACCCGCGGCCGGCCTGGGCCGCGACGAGCGTTCGAGCCATCGAACTTGTGGGCGACCAGCTTGCGATACCAGGCCAGGATGGTGTCGGGCTTAGCCACAGTTGCGACCTCGGCGAGAGCCGTGCGGCCGAGCCGATACCCGATTTCACCGAGCGTGGAGCGCTCGGCGTCCGAGGGCTTCAAGCGTCCATGCAATTGGGCTTTCAGAATGCGGTTCTCGGCAGTGAAATATTCGTTCCGCGCAAGCAGTTCTTGGTCCACCGTCCCAGTGACGTACGCCAGCATGCGTGCCCAACCCATGACAGCTCCCCTCGTGCCGACTTACGGCGTCGAATCCCATCCTGGCAGTGGTGACCGAGAGATTGTCTAGCGCGTCCCGGTTTTTTTGACCTTACAGGCTGCGAGCGCGGTGCTTGCGAGCAAGGCGAATGTCTTCCGTTTCATGGTGATCCTCTCCTTGGTCTCGTTGTGTGCGGAATCAGAGCGTGCTGGCAGCGCTCTACCAGCGCGCGGTCAACGCGACATGTCGCGGTCGTGATGGCCGGGGAAGGTGAGTTCTATCTGTTCAAGGATTAAGCCTCAACACTATCCCCCGAATTCAGCGTAACGGGGAACCTTTACGGCGCTAGCGCCTTATTGAGTACCGTTGCCAAACGAACGCCGGCCCGGCTCAATTGCAACGCCACGTCCTGTTCGGCCTTGGCCACATAGGCGGCATTGAGATGATGAGTCGTTGTCTTGGACAGCGGCGGGCTGCCGTAGGCATCTTTTGTCGAGATTGCGAACGCCTCCATTGCCCAATCGTCCGGCGTGCCCTGTTGCCACTCCTCCACCTGGGCCGACGTAATCTGGGCCAGTAATTTCTCTGAGAGTGCGGACGCAGGCGTCCCATTACGCTCGACAAATTGGGTGTCCCAATAGCCGTGCAGCTCGTCTCGGGTCTTATGCGCGATGCCGTCCGCCGACACCTTCACGTCGTTGCCGCCGCGATCGTGGTTATCGGACGCATGCAACGGCTGATGCAGATCGCCGACGAAATGCAGCAGGAACTTGAGTGCAAAAAGCCGCTCCACCGCGTCCGTTGCTGGAGCGGTCAGCTCGGCAGCGAATTGGTTGATCTTGTCCACCACGCAAGCTTCGGCAGGGCCGTTCGACGCCACCGTGCCCTCCAGCAATGGCGCCCGTCCAAAGCACACCTCCTTGAGGTCGGGATGGCCGATCTCAAGGTCCACGAAATGCCAGCGTTCGGTTTCTTCGTAATGATCTCTTCGGTTGTTGCTATCCCGGAATTTGTCGGCCCAAGT
>JASHYD010000418.1 GCA_030043175.1 Xanthobacteraceae bacterium
TTGTAGCCACCGGCAGCAAATTTCAGAGCCCGTTCACCGTTGGCGGCGGCGGCGAATACGCCATTTTTGATCATTGGACGGGGAAATTCGAGTACATGTTTGTCGAACGTGGAACTTCCTTCGAGACATGCGGTGGCGTCTTTTGCTGGAAGCAGGACCCCTCGACGACTCACATCGTCAAGATCGGGCTGAACTACAAGTTCTGATGAGGGATGAGCGGTGCTGTTTATGGCGACGTCGCAGTTGAGCGGACGCTCGCTGCGACGCATTTGGGGAATTCATGAAAAGCTCGCTTCTTGTTGGCCTTTGGGCTGGCCCCGTCGATCACAAGCAATGTCGTGGCCGCGGATCTTCCTACCAAGGCGAAAGTTCCGCCGCCGGCGCTCTACAATTGGACGGGCTGTTATGGCGGCGGGCACTTCGGCAGCCGGTTTGAACAACAGGATTAGGGGCTGCTCGGCTGCCACGACGACGCAGGGTTTGTGGTGGCCGCGCGTGGACGCACGACAAACATGATATCCGCTTTCCTGATTGCACGACATTCGTAACGGCAAGCGAGACTCGCGGTTAAGCGGTGGGTGGCGGCTTCGAATATGCCATCACCTACAACCTTTCGACGGTCTTCGAATATAATTTCGGGTAGCCCCAACCGTGGATTTGACTTCGGCGACCGGTTCGTCCTGGCGGGTTGACGCCCGCGAACGTGAAAGCCTTGTAAAGGTGGGCGGCAACTGCAAAGTTAACTGGTGAGAACGAGTGCGCTACCGCCCGGCGCCGGTGCGGTAAACCAGCTGCGAAACCCTGGCCTCCGGGGGATTTTGTTTCGCGGCGCCTCACAGCAATGGCGCGGCTCCTCCACATGGTCCGGTGCGGCTAAAAGGCGTGTTCTGACGAGAATGGTCTTTCATGCTGGTGATCGCGGCGATCACGTTCCTTGCTCGCAGGTCTTCCTCGCTGAACGGACGGCTGGAACAACCCGCAATGGTTGGAAATAACGGGTTGACTATGACCGGAACGTGCTTTCGGGCGGGCCGTACCGACTGGAGCCCGATTTCGATCCTCTGGAATCGCTTTGGGGCTCTTGCGCGCCAAGCTTTCTACCACTTCGTCTTGGCGGGGCGGTGCAGCACAAGCAACACCGGGCCCACGAAAGGTCGGACTCGGTGGCGGGCGCTGTGCGGCCTGAGCAGATGACAAGGATTGCAACCGCTCCGTGCCAGCTGCAGAGGCTCGGCAGCAGCAAAAGCCTGGCAGTGTGACCGTTCGCGATGGCGCTAAGGCTTTGCTTGGATTTTTCGCAGCGAATGGAGCATCTGCCGCGCTTTCATGCAAAAGGATCGATAAGCGACTAAAATAATATAATAATACTATGTAGGTAGTTCATTCTCCATATCGATTTTTTCTTTGATCCTGCAAGAAAATGACGGTGCTGGCATTACTTGCAGGCATTTGTGTTGTTAATGCCGCACATCGTTATTGGGGCTGCGGCATGAGAAAAAGCAGTTTGATCGGCTTGGCATTGGCGGTGCCTGGCAGCGTTGTTGCCGTCGGTGCGGCACAGTCGGGTGATGTCGCATCGCCGCGCCTCAAGGCGCCGATAGACTGCAAGGCGCCGGACGCGCCATATAAAAATTATGATTGTCTTGACGCCTATTTGGGTGACGGGTTCCTCGAACGTCTCATCAACTACTATAAGCTTGAATGGGGCCACGAAGGGCCTCCCGCCGACCCGAAGGCGCCACCGGCGCGGCGGGCCGGGTGGCCGGATGCCCCGGCGACGACGCCGCCATTCCCATTCACCGAATGGCCTTACGGTGGAGCTACTTCCATCGGCGTGACCCGGCCCTCTTCCGCCGACAGCCCGCTGATGGTCGCGCTCGCCAATACCGAGATGGGCAAGTTGCTGAATGCCGGCAATATGCAAATCTATGGCTGGATCAATGGCGGAGGCAACATCAGCACCAATACGGTGAGGCCGGGCGGCAACTGGCCGGCCTCTTATGATTTTACGCCAAACACATTCCAGCTTGACCAGGCCGTCATTTACTTTGAGCGCGTGCCCGATACGGTGCAGACCGATCACATGGACTGGGGCTTCCGACTTTCAGCGATCTACGGCGAGAACTACCGTTACACGACCTCGTACGGTGTGGCGAGCTATCAGCTGCTCGGTAACAACCTTTACAACGGTTACGACTTCCCAATGGTGTATGGCGAGCTCTACATCCCGCAAGTCGCCGAAGGTCTGCTGCTGCGATTGGGACGTTTCATCTCGGTGCCGGACATCGAGGCGCAGCTTGCGCCGAACAATTATATGTACACACACTCGATGACCTACACCTTCGACAACTACACCAACGAGGGCCTGCAGGGCACCCTTGCGCTCAACAAGAACTGGTTTCTGCAATTGGGCGTGACGACGGGCACGGAAGCAGCGCCGTGGCACTGGGGCCAGACGGTACCCAACCCCTTTCCAAACCCGGTGAACCCGGGAAACACGGTCCTCAAAGACCCCGGTGCCATGCCATCTGTCACGGCCGGCGTACGCTGGCAGAGCGACAACGGCTGGGACA
>JASHYD010000419.1 GCA_030043175.1 Xanthobacteraceae bacterium
TTCATTGCATCATTCATCGCCGGGTGGTTCGTGGTGAAGAGCTTTCTCGACTATGTATCTGGGCACGGCTTCGACCTGTTCGCATGGTGGCGGGTGATCGTCGGCACACTCGGCCTGGTCGGACTTGCGCTGACGAGGTGAGCACGGGATCCTTCTCAATGCCGGTTGGAGGGCGACCCGTGCGGTCGTTTGCTTCACACCTCGTCTACCAACGGGGCGGCCAGAAGGGTTGTGGTTGGCGGTTCGCTTTGACCGGTCGATCCCGCCCCCACCCGCCACAAGCGGCTGATTGCGCCGACGCCGAGGCGCCACGCACCGCCCTACGCCGCCCTGCGCGCGTATCAGCTCAAGCCGACACGGCCGTGAAACTGCCCGGTTTTGCGAAACCGCCAAAGATAGGTTGGCACGATTGCAGCAGCAGTCTGCGGTACGATTCCGAGCCCTTCCAGGGTGCGACCGTCGCCGCGCGCCGTGTCAGACACGACATTGTCGTAGCGCAGCAACTCGACCTGATCCCGAGTCAAAAGCGGCTTGGAGAGCAACGGCAACGGGAGCTTAGCGACGAGTTCGAAGACCGCCGCCTGCAGCTTGGCGAGCGCGAACGGCAGCGGGACGAGCAGCCGGCGCCGTTCGATCGTCGCCAAAACGAATTGCATCAGCTCCTTGAAAGTCAAGACGTCCGGCCCACCGAGCTCGTAGATCGCGCCCGGCCTGGTCGCGCCCTCAACCGCCTTCGCGATCGCCTCGGCAACATCGCCGGCAAAAGCTGGCTGAAACCGCGTATGCCCACCGCCGACCAGCGGTAACGCGGGCGACAGCCGGGCGATGCCGGCAAACCGATTGAAAAAATCGTCGTTGGGGCCGAACAGGATCGAGGGCCGAAAAACCGTGGCCTCGGGGGTTGCGGCCAGCACCAGCCGCTCGCCGCGCCACTTGGCCCTCGCATAGGCGGCGCTCGAATTCTCATCGGCACCAATGGCAGAAACGTGGACCATCCGGGCATCATTCGCGGCGGCCGCCACGGCAACTGCCTCAGCACCGAAACTCTGCACCGCATCGAAACGCTGGCGCCCGGATTCGAACAGGATGCCGACCAGGTTGACCACCACATCACAACCGCGCACCGCGGCCGCGACCGACGGCCGGTGGCGTACATTGGCCTGGACGGCATGAATCTGGCCGACGCGGCCGAGCGGCTGCAGATAGCCGGCGAGGTCGGGGCGGCGCACGACCACGCGGACACGATACTGCCGTTTCGCCAGCGCCCGAACCACGTGCCGCCCGAGAAACCCCGAGCCGCCGAACACGGCGACCAGGGTATCGGCGTTGGACTTCATGATCATCTGAATTTTGCGGTCATTGCCGCCTCGCCTCACCGGCGTCCTGCGCCCGCGCCGTGCCCAATGACGACGCGCCCGGCGGCATAGCGGATCGGTTGGCGGCTGTACAGGGGCTGGGGCCGCTTTTTGCAGGGGCGCCAGAACGACGCCCGGGCGCTCGGCTTTGCCGCTGTGCTTTGGCACGCAACGCGCAATGACCGCAACATACCCGGGTAGCCGAAACCTCGGCTGCGAATGAGCAGAACCGCCAAAGTCGCACCCAAGCGATGGTGAGCGTGCGTCGGCGATCGTGCGTCGGCGATCGTGCGACAGACACTGATTTGGTACGCCAACATCGAAATATTGGCAAACGCCGGTCCTTGGCAAAGCCGTATTCGATCCTGCGCCCATTCCCTGCGGGTCGACGCGACGTCGCGACGGCCGCAACCTGCGTTGCGGGTGTGCCGCAACCTGCGTTGCCGCAGGACACTTTCTGGTTGCGCCGCATACAAAAAAGTCCGTAAGCAAAATCAGTGGCATCGACGACTGGTCATTCTCAGTGCCTGCTCAGCGACAGTTTTGTGCGAGGCCCAGCTCTGCGGCGTTCATCGCCGCGATGTGATTGAGGTACACTGCGCGGGAGCGGGCAAGACCGCAACGGGAGGAAATCAATGCGTGATCAAGCCATCGGCCGCCGTACTTTGTTGACCGCAACCGCTGCCGCAGCCGTTGCGAGCGCGCTTGATGCAACCGCCGGCCACGCGCAAGGCGCCGTGCCGAATTCGACCGGCAGCGATCCTGCCAAAGTGAGAGCGCCGGCCAACGCGGCTGACTGCCATATGCACGTCTACGACCCGCGATTCCCCGAATCCAACCCGAGGCCCGGCCGGAACCCGCAGAACGCCACGGTGTCGGACTATAGGCTTCTGCAGAAGCGCACCGGAACAACGCGCGTTGTGGTCGTGCAGCCGCGCAACTACGCGACCGACAACAGCGTGACGGTCGATGCGCTCAGGCAACTTGGCGCGAACGCGAGGGGCGTTGCGGTCGTGCATCCGACCATCGCGGACGCCGAGCTCAAAAGCCTCAACGACGCCGGCATCCGGGGCATTCGCTTTTCCCTTGGCGGGGCGAATGCCGTCGTCAGCTGGGATATGGTCGAGCCGCTGTCGAAGCGCGTCAACGCACTCGGCTGGCATGTGCAGTTCAATGTCGACGGCGACGACATCGTCGCTCATGCGGACCTATTGCGGCGCCTGCCGTCGCAGGCCGTGTTCGATCATTTGGGTCATCCGACGCTGCCGGCGGGCATCGCTCACCCCTCGCACGCCATTCTGCGCGATCTTCTCGATAGGGGCCGCACTTGGATCAAGCTGTCCGGCGCCTATTCCAACAGCAAGATCGGGCCGCCGGACTATCCAGAAGCAACGAAGATTGCGCAGGCTTTCGTCAAGGCGGCGCCGGAGCGCCTGGTGTGGGGCAGTGATTGGCCGCATCCGAGCGAGCAGAACGGAACCCTGCCGGACGATGCGCTGTTATTCGATCTCCTTGCGGTGTGGGCGCATGACGAGTCGATGCGCAGGCGCATCCTGGTTGACAATCCGGAGATCCTCTATGGGTTTGCGAAATCGGCGTGAGTGCGGGACTTGCACAGACAGTGATGCAACGTCCGCGATAATCCGACGTGCGACTCGGCGACGCATAAAGACCACCCCTGGGCCGTGATGAATTGCGCACCGACATCAGGCGCCTGCTGTCGGAGGGACTCCTGTCACGCCAACCGACGGGGCGAACGGCCACGTCGCCCATATGAGGCAGCAGAAGGGACCGCCACGTGATCTTCCGCCAGCTTTTCGATCAGGCCTCCGCTACCTACACCTACCTGCTCGCCAGCCGGCCCGGAGGCGAAGCGTTGATCATCGATCCGGTGCTGGACAAGGTTGACCGCTATCTGCAGCTCGTGAGAGAGCTCGATCTGAAGCTCGTCAAAGCCGTGGATACGCATCTTCACGCCGACCACATTACGGGTCTCGGCGCATTGCGCGACCGCACGCATTGCATCACGGTGATGGGGGAACAGACCAGGCCGATGTCGTCTCGATGCGGCTTGGCGAC
>JASHYD010000034.1 GCA_030043175.1 Xanthobacteraceae bacterium
GCTTCGGGGACGGGACGTATTCCACGCCGGTGTGGTCGCCGCGTGGCGATCTCATCGCCTTCACCAAACAGGGTCAAGGCACCTTTGCGATCGGCGTCATGGGGGTTGACGGGAGGGGCGAGCGCATTCTTACCGAAGGCTTCCACAATGAGGGGCCGACCTTCGCCCCCAACGGCCGCGTGCTGATGTTCTTTCGCGACGCAGGCGGCAACACGGGGCCGTCCCTTTACACGATCGATATCACCGGCCGCAATGAACAAAGGGTGCCGACGCCGAGCTATGCGTCCGACCCGGCATGGTCACCGTTGTTGGCGTGACCACAGGGCTGGCCTCGCGATCGCCCCATTGATGCTTCAGTAACCATTCGAACGAGTTTCGGCTGAATCGGCACCGTTAGGGGAGGGCAGCAAGACTGCGTCAAGGTTGACAACCTTCGCTTAACGAACGCCCTGTTAAATCGAGGATCACGGCTGCTCCTCTTCGAGGATGGACGTCAGTAACGGGTAACAGAAGACCAAGTATGTGCATGCGGTGGTTGGGTTATCTCCCATCTCATCTATCGTCGGGGGCCGGGGGCCGCCACTAGCCAGAAGGAGTAAACGCGTGCCGAACGTCATGCGCCTCGCTCGTGCCGCCAGATTTGCCTTCGCGCTGGCGGCAGCGCTTACCGCGGCTGCCTGCGCTAACAAGGCGAACGAGCTTGCAGCCGGGGGAGTTGGCGGCGTTGCCTCGCCAGGCAGCCAGCAGGATTTCGTGGTAAATGTGGGCGATCGGGTCTTTTTCGAGACCGATTCGACGGATCTGACCATCCAAGCGCGCGGCACCCTCGACAGGCAGGCACAATGGCTGTCGAGATACAATCGATACGCGTTCACGATCGAAGGCCATGCGGACGAACGCGGCACACGCGAATACAACTTTGCTCTTGGGGCGCGACGCGCCGAGACGGTGCGGAACTATCTTGCGTCGCGCGGCATCGATCCCTCGCGGATGCGCACCATCTCTTATGGCAAGGAGCGTCCGGTTGCGGTGTGCGACGACATCTCGTGCTGGTCGCAAAATCGCCGCGCCGTGACGGTGCTCAACGCGAGCTCGTAACTTGCGCCTCTAGAGGACACGGGGCGCCATCGCTTGATGGCGGCCTGATATATGCGGCCTGAGTCTCAGGAAAGCATGTCAGTCAAAACATGTGGCCAAGGGTCGGCCAAATAGGGACCCGCTGTCATGGCGCGACGTGTTGAAGTCACAATTTCGACGAAGCCCGGGCTATTGTTGGCGGCCTTGTGCTCCTCATCGTCGGTGTCAACGATGCCGAATCTTGTCGCTTTCGCAGCCATCGTATCCGCTTGCTTCATTGTCATTCCGTCGTCCGCCTTTGCGCAAGCTAGCAACGCGGAGCTTCTGGTCAGAATCGATCGTTTGGAAAATCAAGTCCGTCAATTGACGGGCGAGATCGAGCAGATGCAGTACCGCAATCAGCAACTTGAAGGCGCGCTCAACGAATTGCGGTCAGGGGAGCTCGGCGCCCGCGGCGGCTCGCGTGTGCCGGCGGGCCCGCCCGGCGCCGTGCCACTGAGCCAACCCGCCCTACCCGCGGGCCGGCGTTCGGACGCATACGATCCGGCGGCAAACCCTGCCGGCTCGCCTCTCGTGCTGGGTGCGATACCCCCTCAACCGCCAGCCGGTGCCGCGCCGCTGAACCAGCCAAGCATGCCCGGCGGCCGGCGCTCGGACGCGTTCGATCCGACGGCAAATCCCAACGCTCCCGGAGCGCCGCGGATGCTGGGTTCGATCCCGCCTCAACCGCCGCCGCCGACTTCGCCGCCGAGAGGCTTTGGCGCAGAGTCGACGCCATACGGCGGTGCGGGACCGCCCGCCGGTGCGGACCGATTTCCGCCCCCATCCTACCCTCCCCCGCAGGCGGGGGACGGCAGGGTTGCAGCCGCGCTGCCGCCGGCGACGGCGCGGGACCTTCTTGATCTCGGTAACGGGTATCTCCGGCGCAGAGACTATGCGCGCGCGGAGGACACGTTTCGCGACTTTCTGAACAGATTTCAGTCAGACAGGCTGGCGCCGGAGGCCGAATTCGGCCTCGGCGAGAGCTTGTTCCAGCTCCAGGACTACCAGGATGCCGCGAATGCTTTTGTTTCCCTCTCAAAGAGGTACGAAACCAGCCCGAAAGCACCTGATGCGTTGCTACGGCTCGGCCAATCGCTCGCTGCCATGAACGAGCGAGAACTTGCCTGCGTGGCCTTCGGCGACGTCGGTCGCAAATATCCCCGCGCCGCGCCAAGCGTCAAGCAGGCAGTCGAGCGGGAAGAAAAGCGTGCCCGCTGTTAACGGAGCCGTGGGCGAAGCCGAGGCGGACGCACTGTTTGCGGATCTTGCAGCTGAGCCCGCTCTCGTGCTCGCAGTTTCTGGCGGGCCCGATTCGACGGCGTTGCTTTACCTTATGGCGCGCTGGCGGGCTTTGCGGCAAGGCATGCCGCACCTGGTCGCGGTGTCGATCGATCATGGCCTGCGCCCTGGGGCGAGGCACGAAGCGGCTGCCGCAAGGCGCCTTGCCCAGAAGCTAGGCGTCGAACATCGCAGCATGCGGTGGAGCGGCCCGAAACCGGCAGCAAGGATTCAGGAATCGGCACGGGTGGCGCGTTACCGGCTGTTGCGCCTAGCGGCGCAACGTGTCAAGGCCCGTTGCGTCGTGACCGCCCATACCCTCGACGACCAGGCCGAGACCGTGCTGTTCCGCATGGCGCGAGGCAGCGGGCTCACCGGCATCTGCGGTATGGCTCGCGCAGTGCCGATTGACGATCTGGCTTGTGGGTTCGCCGCGGTTCATTCTGCGCGCCGTGCCTCCAGCCGGTTCCCCGTCGTCGTGGTTCGGCCCCTGCTTGAGGTGCCGAAAGCGCGGCTGATCGTCACGTTGCATGAGGCCGGGATCGCCTATGCGCAAGACCCGAGCAATGCGGACCCGCGCTTCGCGCGATCGCGCCTGCGCAAGCTTATGCCGGCGCTCGCCGACGAAGGGCTGACGCCGCAATGCCTCGTTCGTCTGGCGCGCCGCGTCCGGCGCAGCGAGGCCGCACACGAGGCCGTTGTCGATTGGGCGGCGAGGCGACTAGGGCTCGGCACGGATGCCCGAAGCGTGACATTAAGCAGCGCTGAGTGGAGCGAATTTCCCATCGAAATTGCGCTGCGGCTGCTCGGTCGGGCGATCGGCACCATCGGCACTGAAGGACCCGTCGAGTTCGGCAAGCTCGAGGCTATGAATGAAGCGCTCCGCGCCGCTTTGGCGGGAGGAGTCCCGCGATTCCGGCGCACGCTGGCAGGCGCTATGGTATCGCTGCATAGGAATCGCATCGTTATTGACCAGGCGCCGCCGCGCCGTTTACGGCCCGGGCAGGCGGAGCGACCGCGCAAGTCTCGCCAGACTTTGTCACGGGCCTCATAGCGCTCTTGGTCTGGCCGGAGCCGGCCATCGGTGCGAGGAGGTCCCGGCCCACCGGTCCGGTCCACCTCAGCGGCACGGAAAAGGCTTATTCACCAATGAGCGCGCAAACTTAGCCGAAATCCTGTAGCCCTGCTTGGCAGCGGGAGGCAGCGCGCCTACATTAATCTCCCATGAGGTAGTTGGGCGGGGCAGCGATTAAAGTGTCTGAAGTTGTCGATTATCGAAGGCTGGTGCCGAAGGAAACCGGACGCCAAGTGAACGGGCGGCGAATGAGCACCGTCGAGTTAAAGCCACCTGGCGTTGCACCATGAGGGTCGTTGGATGAATGCCAATCTGCGCAATTTCGCCCTCTGGGTGATCATCGTCTTATTGTTGCTTGCATTGTTCACGGTGTTTCAGAACCCCGGACAGCGGTCCGTCTCACAGGATATTTCGTTTTCCCAGCTGCTCAACGATGTTGATCAGGGCAAGGTGCGCGACGTTGTGATTCAGGGACCGGAAATCCACGGCACCTACACGGACGGCCG
>JASHYD010000420.1 GCA_030043175.1 Xanthobacteraceae bacterium
TTCTCATCGATCCCAACGGCGTCAAGATCGAGCTCAATTTCGAAGCCGCCGAAGCGGGCGGCCGCCAGCCGGAACTGATGGCGACGGCGCTGCAGGCGTAACGCGGACCAAAGCGAAGCGTCAACCCTCCCTGCTCCCGGCGAGCCGGGAGGGTAGGAAGGGGCGCAGGGCGTGTGGAAGCCCTTGACCCACCCGACATCCCGTCGAAAGCGAAATCTGCGCTCTTGCGGGGCGCGATCGCGTTCGTGCCATGCTCGGAGAGGCTACGCGTTCCTGCTTACCTCACGCGCGGCCGAAGCCGTTAAGGTTCGCAATAGATCCTCAATCAGCCCCAACCATCAATTGCGGAATATGCTGTCAAGCTTACCTCATAATTTGTGTATGAGAATTGCGGCCGGGATCCGAATTGCCGCCTCCTTTCCGCGGCGGGAAAATTGCGGTGATCACCGCGTTTGTCACGATTCCAGCCAGATAACCGAGTTGAACGGCGATTATAAGTTCTACCGTCATTAACACGATTGACCAGAAGCGGTCAGCGTGGGCAACTCCGACAAGCATTGACGATAACATGGCTAACATAACGGCAGGCACAAGGATCAAAACCTTGTATCGCAGACCGAGCACGATGCCTGCCAGGCCGCCAATAACTGCTACGTCAATCGCCATCATCTGTTGTGCGCAATGCTGTATGCAAATCTACTTCCCCCCGAATGCTGGGGAGGTTCTCTCGGCAATACCAGATTTTCGGGAGAGCAGAAATGCGCTAGCGAACACTTGAAGGACGGCTGCGCAGGAGATTCGCGTGGCGCTTATCGTGCGCGCAACCGCCGCTGCAGGGCGATTAGTCTTAACGCCCAGTGCCGAATAGCACTCCACGGCGAGAGCCGGATTTCGATCGCCGAATCAGCTGCAAAAGTGCGCGGTCTGCGCGCACAACTACCTTGGCCACCCTTTTATACCACCGGTATGGCGTAAGCCGGAATGGGGTCTAGTTGCGCATTTGTGAGTTGAGCTGCGAATCGCGACCTCCGATCAGGGAAATTGGTCCGGCGGCCGCGTGTATCGCGATTCCGGTCAGATAGCCGAATTGAACCGTCGTTCCAAGGATCAGCATTGCCAAGATGATCGACCCCAAGTGGTCGCCCTGCGCAATTCCCGCTATCGCTGCAAATATCATCGCCAAAGTAACCGCCGGCACAAGGACGAAAACCTTATATCGCAAGCCGAGCGCGGCGCCTGCCAGCACGCCGATAATTGCCAGTTTAATTGCCAATTGAAGTCCCATTGCGCCCCCCTGCACGCATGAGCCGCCGCGAAGTGGCGCGCAGGCCCCCGAGCGATCGCTCCCCCTTTGTGACTTTCCAGTGACGCTAGCGTCGCAAATCGGCCGGGCCACGGCTTTTCGCGGCCATTCGCTGGGCATTACTGAGATTTTCTCAGACAAGGTGTGCTTCGCAGATGTGGAGAACACGGTTTCGAAGCCGCGTGTCCTACAGCTGCAGCGCTGACATGCGGCGCCTTCCGAATCGCAGCAAAGATACAATCATTACAGAGGCTTGGTGAGCTATTGATCGTGTCCCCGCGGTAGCGCGAGAGAATGCGCCGCGAAACACCGGCGGTTCCTCGTTGCACCGCCGCATCAGGTACCACCAGCACCGGGGCGCTAGGCCCACCCAGAGCCTTAAGGCAGCAGCGTTGCCGTCACCGCCGCGAGGCCCGGCCGACTGCCACTACCGCTTTGCATGGCGCGCACCGCGCTCGCGCGAATGCGCGCAAAGGAGATTACCGTGCCGACGCTTAGGCGGCTGCCGCCCATTTCGCCGCAAAAGCCGAGGCCGATTGAGCGCGGAGGAAAAGCTCTGAGCCACAGAGGAACGTAAACACCGCAAATCATATCCGACGGACGCGCGAAGCGAGTGGGCTATCCTGCTTCGGCACCACCGCTAACCACCAGTGGCATCGGTGGCTGAGAGACCGTTCGCGCAGCACGAGAGCGCGGATATTCGCCCGCCACTTGCGGGCTCGCGCCGAGAAGGCCCTCGCCGAGATCTTCATGCCCGGCAGACGATGCGCGCAGTCCCTGTCATGAGGCCAAATTGGCGAAGGGTGCGAGGTCACTTTCCTGTTATGTCGGAAACCGCACACGGGTTCCGACGTTTGAACGTTTGCGCGCGGGTTCCTGCATCCTCGCGTGCCCTCGGCGCCGGGAAGCGTATTGGTCGGCGCCGGGGTTGGTTGCAGGTCTTCATAGCACGGAGGTGACCAAATGAAGCGCGCGGCAGGTCTGGCCTTTTTGGCATTGGTGATCGCGACGCCGGCGTTCGCCGATGCTCCCCCGGTCAATGTAGACGGCGTCTTTCGGTGCGTAATGAACTGTCGCGGCGGCCTCGTAGGCGCTCGAACCTATGTTGGGCAATCCGGTTGGCAGGTAAACTTGGTCAACGTGGCCGGCGATTCAACGATTGGCTACATTCAATGGCCGTCGCGCATCTGGGTGGACAAGTGGAACGAAGGTGCAAACGTATCGCCTGACGGGACAAAGATTCAGTTCGACAACGGCACCGTCTGGGTTCGCGAGGTGCATGTCGTGCCCGTCCAGCCACCACCGTACCGGTAAGGCTTGGGCAAACGCCGCGATGCCAGCAACGCGTTTTATGGGCGTCGCGCTCGCCGCGGCGGCGCCATGCGCCAAACCCGCGGCGCAACTGCTGTATCACCGAATGGTTCAAGGCGGGTTTTGCAGCCCCGCTCAGTCGAACATCTTGGCAGGTGATGGCGACCGCCTCGGCGACACCCGGCGGCCTGTAAGACGCCGCGCGCCTTCGGTGATGATCGCAAGGTCCATCAGAGACGCCCAGCAAAAACGCCCAGCGAAAGAGCAGGAACACGGCCCGAACCGCGACATCAAAGGCGACAGGTATAATCGCCTCAACAACAAAATCCGGCTGATCGAGCGTCGCGGGCCGTGTTGAGCGCCGAACGCAATCTCTTTGGCGTCCGTTCAGCGTCGCTTGTGGTGTCGGAAAATCAAAACAGCGACAGCTGATTGTTCTTCACATCGGTTACCAGCATGCAGCCCGGCGCATGGGTGATTGCGAACGGCGGCTTGGCTGCCGCAATAGCCGCCTGCGGAGTGACGCCGCAGGCCCAGAACACCGGCAGCTCGCCGGTTTCGATCGCAACCGCATCCCCGTAGTCGGGCTTGGCGAGATCGAACACTCCGATGGCTTCGGGAAAACCGATATGCACCGGCGCACCGTGCACCGCAGGCAGCCGCGTCGTGACCTGAATCGCACGGATTGCGTCGGCCGGCTTCATCGGCCGCATTGACACCACCAGCGGCCCATGAAAGCGACCGGCGGATTGCGTGGCGATATTGGTACAAAACATCGCAACATTGCATCCGCGGTCAATATGACGGAGCGGAATGCCGTTCTGCAGCAGGGCCTCTTCAAACGAGAACGAACAGCCAATGACGAAGCTGACGAGGTCGTCGCGCCAGGTCGCCATTATGTCGGTCGGCGAGGCGACGAGCTTGCCGTGCTCCCACACCCGATACCTTGGGAGATCGGTGCGCAGGTCAAGATCAGCACCGAGCGCCGGCAACGCCGGACTTCCCGCCTCCGACACGGCGAGCAACGGGCACGGCTTGGGGTTGGCGTGACAGAAACGCAGAAAGTCACCGGCCCAGTCGCGGGGCAATATGGCGAGATTGCCCTGCACATATCCAGGCGCAAGCCCTGCCGTCGGCCCATGTAGCCGGTCTGAACGGCACTCACGGCGGACGTCGCCGCCGGTCGACATCTGGATCGAAGGCGCCGCGGGACTGCTTTTAGCCATCGGCTTGCCTCCTCATAGCGGCCTCATTGCGAGCTTGATCTTGATCAAGCGTGATCTGGTCCAATGGCCTATTTTCCATATTTTGATAAGTGCAATTTTATCAGACCCGGCGGCCGCAAAGAAAAAAATCGACTTCGCGGATCCGCCGAGCCGGGCAAGAAATTCCTTTCCCCTGATCTCAAGACCCTCGAAACCTCAAGTAAAGTTTGCCCCTCCGCTTTCGCCAAGCCGCCGAAGGCCCAAAACCACCCCACCTTTGGTTTCGACGCTTATCAGGCATTAATATCTGCGCATCCGCCTCATCGAACGCATCGGCTGGTCGCACTGACACCTGAGGGTCAGGAATCGGGAACGGCTGATTGGCGTGCGCGATGAAATGATCGATACGTTCCGCGATCCGCCGACCGTAAGGAGCATCGTGCGCCTCAGCGTTTCGGAAGGCATCGTTCAGGAGCTTTTGGCGCGCGACGGGCTTCGCGCAACCGTCCGGGCCAGTGCTTCGTTGGAGGCCATGGTGCAGATGGCACTTGACGGCCTTGGCATCGCCGTCGTGCCGCCCGCCATCATCGAAAAGAAGGCTGATGCCCGTGCAAAGTCGCGCCGCTTGAACACCACCATCAAGCTTCCCAACCTCGACGAGGTGGCGAGTTGGCCGACCGCGGCCGACGACACTGGTCCGCAAGGGCCGCATGAGAGTGGCCTGGATAGCGCAAAAAATGCAGCTTATCAAACCTCGCCAAAGTGACGATTGGACAGCGTCGTGCGGGATGTATCTGCTCCGCCTTGTTTCGGGCATGGAAGCGAAGTTGAAACCGTCCTGCGCCTGAAGGCCGGCGGCTTTTGCCCCAGCCTCTAGGCGGTGGGTTACCGTTGCGGTAATCCCGGGCGTCCGGACCCATGGGGGGCGGGATGGCAACATCCTCACCGACCCGGCCCAGGCCCGTAAGGGCAAAGTTGAGGAGACGCAATTGTCGGCATTCGTCCTCGATCGGCGCAAGCGGCCGCTGCTGGTCGAACGCGGCCGGGCACCTATAGATCGCCGCTACTCGGTGACGATCCGCTTTAAGGATCGCGTCGAGGAGGCTGACCGCACACGGTTTCCCTCGCACTCCTGCATGCGCACCAAGTCTGTTCGGGGCTTGCAAACCGGCGAGCGAGCCGGGGTGCCAACGGGCAAGAATGCCGGGACCCACGTTTGGACGTGTCGCGGTTCGTGGCGGCGGCTGTTTTACGGTCGGCCATGCCGACGGAATCCACGCCAAGTACTGCAAACTTTTCGATCGCGCGGGCGACGATTGCTACGCCCGGCAACCTGCGCTTGCCCCCCGTCCTGAAGGACGGGGTTTCCAACGGCGGAGACTGTGATGACGACAGCATCCCAATGGGAATTCTGGATTGATCGCGGCGGCACGTTCACTGACGTGATCGGTCGGCGACCGGACGGCACGCTCGCCGCCTGTAAGCTGCTGTCGGAAAATCCTGGCGTCTATTGCGACGCTGCGGTCCAGGGCATCCGCAATCTCCTCGACTGCGAGCCTGGTGAGCCGATCCCGCCAAGCCTGATCGGTGCGGTCAAAATGGGCACGACGGTTGCCACCAATGCATTGCTGCAGCGCAAGGGCGCGCGCACCCTTCTCCTTACCACCAAGGGGTTCCGTGACGGCCTGAGGATCGGCTACCAGGCCCGGCCGAAAATCTTCGCCCGCCATATCATCAAACCGGAGATGCTGTTCGAGCGAGTGATCGAAGTCGCCGAACGCGTGCGCGCTGACGGCACCGTCGAGACAATGCTCGAGCTTGAGGCTTTGCGCGGCGGTCTTGAGCGCGCCCGAGCAGACGGCATTGAGGCGATCGCGATCGTGCTGATGCACAGCTACCACTATCCCGAGCACGAACGGCAGTTAGCGTCACTGGCGCGCGGTATGGGATTTCTCCAGGTCTCGGTCAGCCATGAGGTGTCGCCGCTGATCAAACTGGTGGGCCGCGGCGACACCACAGTGGTCGATGCCTATCTGTCGCCGATCCTGCGGCGCTATGTGGCTTCGGTCACGCAGGAGCTTTCGAGCGGGCGACAGATGACCGAGGACACCGGACAGACGCGTGAGAGCGTTGTCCCGTCCTCTTCCGTCTGCCGTGCGTCGTCTCGCCGCCACCTCATGTTCATGATGTCGTCGGGCGGATTGACGGCGGCGGACCTGTTCCAGGGCAAGGACGCGATCCTCTCAGGACCGGCTGGCGGCGTGGTCGGCATGGCGCAAACCGGGCGCGAGGCGGGCTTTACCCGCCTCATCGGCTTTGACATGGGTGGCACCTCGACCGACGTTTCGCATTTCGACGGCGAATACGAGCGCGCCTTCGAGACCGAGGTCGCGGGCGTGCGCATGCGCGCCCCGATGATGTTGATCCACACCGTAGCGGCAGGCGGCGGCTCGATTCTGCAGTTCGACGGCGCGCGCTTTCGCGTCGGCCCCGACTCGGCCGGCGCCGATCCGGGGCCCAAATGTTATCGGCGCGGCGGACCGCTTGCTCTCACCGACGCCAATGTCATGATCGGCAAGCTGATGCCGGACTTCTTCCCGCATATTTTCGGACCCGCGCAGGATCAGCCGCTCGATGCCGGAGGCGTACGGCGAGCTTTTACTGACCTGGCAAACGAGGTGAACCGACATCTCGGCGGCGAACGAAGCCGAGA
>JASHYD010000421.1 GCA_030043175.1 Xanthobacteraceae bacterium
CGCCGTCGATCATCTCGAGTACCAAGGCTAACCCGTCGGCTTGACTTCCCCCGCTTGGCCTATCACCAATTGCCGGGGGTGGTCCGGTGGCTCGGAAACCGTTCGGACGATGTCGGTGAACTGGCGAAAAGCCCGATACGCGCGGTGGGTGAGGCCGGCCGCCGCGACGACCGCCCGACTGCTAACGGTCATCACGCCAGTCACCTCGACGGCGCAGCGATGTGGTGAACATCGGACCTGCAGGTACCCGGCTCTGATCGATTTGAACGACCTCTGGCTATGTGAAAACGCCGCGTCAGGCGTGATTCGCAAGTTAAGATTTTCGGGCCCGCGCCCGTCTTCAGACGTACGCGCTAGAGGAGATGGCCGGACGACCGAGTGCACCGCGATCGCGCGAACGGCTCTGGTCGCGTAATTTAAGTTGAGGCGCTAAGCAAGATAATCGTACACGACTTTGCCGAGCGGCAGCGTCAGATCGGCGATGATATACATGCCGGACACGACTTCTAGCACCTACTGGTTTGCGAAACCGAGAAGGATTTATTCTTCAATGGTCAGGCGCAGGAGCCCTTCGACCATCTCACCTGTCAGAAGACCATACTGAGTTCATGGACGCCGAAGGCGCCGGCGCCCACTGCGAAGTCGGTGCCAGCAGCCTCGCCTTTGCGCGCGTCTATGACTGGCTTGATGAAACGCTGTCCTAGCACCGCGACTTTTGCGGCTTGTCGCTACACATGGTACTGGTTGATCGTAATACATCCCGCAGTCAATCCAAGCGTCGACGACCAAATCGTATTGAAAAGCGTGGCAGTGGCGGGATTGACGATGCCTTTGATGCGAGTCAATGTTTGGCGATGAGCCTGCGGGGTTGGCATGACAATGCACATGCAACAACGACCTTCGTCGTGGGGCAAATGCCGACGCCCTTGCTTGAGCGTCATGGCGGCCACACTTTCTCTCGCGGGATGCAGCTCCAAAAACGCGTATATCCCTCCGCCGCCTCCGAAGGTTGTCGTCGCGCAGCCAGTGCAGAGTCCGGTGACCTTGTATCTCGAACTGACCGGCAACACCGCACCGTTCAACTCGGTAAGTCTGGTGGCGCGCGTCCAGGGTTATCTCGAATCGATCGATTATAAGGATGGCACCGCGGTCACGAAGGGAATGCAGCTCTTCGGCATCGAGCGAAGCGTCTATCAGGCTCAGCTCGATCAGGCGCAGGGCCAATTGGCGCATGATCAGGCCATACTCAAGGAGGCACAGGTCGACCTTGCCCGATACCAACAGTTGTTGAAGACAAATGCAATTCCGCAGCAGCAAGCGCAGGACCAGCAATTTACCGTGGAGCAGAACGAAGGCACGGTGAAGCTTGATGAGGCCAACGTTGAAACCGCGACAATCAACCTAGGGTACACACGGATTCTCGCCCCGTTTGACGGGATCGCTACCAATCATCAAGTCAGTGTCGGCACGCTCGTCGGGGCAGCCTCCGCCACGCCGACCACGCTCGCAACCATCGTCCAGACCGCCCCGCTCTACGCCTACTTCAACGCCAGCGAGCCTCAAGTTTTGGCGATCCGGCGAAACCGCGCCCAGCGCGGCGAAAGCCTACTCCCGGCAGACTTGTCCGAAATCCCGGTCGAGATCGGATTGCAGGATGAGGAGGGCTATCCTCACAAAGGACGTCTTGACTATGTCTCGCCCCAGATCGACCCGGCGACGGGCACGCTGACGGGGCGTGCCCTGTTCGAGAACAAGGATCACGCGCTCCTGCCGGGACTATTTGTGCGGGTTCGGATCCCGATAGCGCGTCAAGACAAGGCGCTGCTGACGCGAAACGATGCGATCGGGACGAGCCAGGAAGGCAGTTATGTTCTGGTCGTCGGCCCGGAAAATGTCATTCAACGCAAAATCGTGAAAACCGGAGATCAACAAGGCCGGCTTCGGATCATCGAATCCGGACTCGATTCCGGCGACTGGGTGGTGACCGAGGGAATTCAGCGGGCCTTTCCCGGTGCCAAGGTCGATCCGCAACGATCCGAACTGGCGTCGGTCGCGGCCGAACCATCCGATGCAGCGAAGCCGAGCGCCACCGACCGGGCGTCGAAGTGAACACTCTGGGCGAACGCTCATGATTTCGCGTTTTTTCATCGAAAGGCCGGTGCTCGCCAACGTACTTGCGTTGGTGTTCGTCCTGGTCGGCTTGGTCGCTCTCCTCCAATTGCCGACCGCCCAATATCCCAATGTCGTCCCGCCTACCATACAGGTGACGACGACGTACCCGGGCGCAAGCGCCAAGACCCTGATCGACACTGTCGCGCTGCCGATCGAGCAGCAAGTCAACGGCGTCGAGAACATGCTCTACATGCAGTCGACGAGCGCGGACGACGGTACCTATACCTTGGTCGTCACCTTCGCGATCGGCACGGACCCCGACAAAGCCCAAATCCTGGTCCAGAACCAAGTGGCCTCCGCTCTTTCGTCGCTGCCGCCGCAAGTCCAAGCCCAAGGGGTGACGACAGCCAAGAAGTCGACTTCAATTCTCGAATTCGTCGCGTTGGTTTCGCCTGACGGCCGCTTCGACAGTCTGTTTCTGTCGAATTATGCTGTTATCAACGTGCAGAATGAACTGGCTCGCCTCAACGGCGTCGGTGCCGTGGCAATCCTCGGCGCCGGGCAATACGCCATGCGCATTTGGATGAACCCGGACCTGCTTCAGGCGCGAAGCCTAGGCCCGCAGGACGTCATCGACGCTATCCAGCAGCAGAGCCAGGAGGTCGCTGTCGGCCAGGTCGGTGCGCCGCCTGCGCCGAAAGGCCAGGATTTTCAATCGACGATAAATCTTAGGGGCCGCCTCGACGATCCCGCCGAATTCGAGAACATCGTCGTCAAGGTCAGTTCTGCAAATGGCGGACAAATCACTAGAATCCGCGACATTGGCCGCGTTGAGCTCGGCGCCCAGACCTACAGCAAATCATTCAATCTCGACGGCCAGCCGGCAGCCGGAATCGCCATCTCCCTCTTGCCAAATGCCAATGCAATAGCGGTCGCTGACGAAGTTCGGGCGAAAATGGACGAACTCGCCAAGAGTTTCCCTCAGGGGCTCACATATTTGACGCCGTACGATACCACTAAATTCGTAAGGGCCGCGATCAACGAGGTCTATCTGACGCTGTTCGAGGCCGGCATTCTGGTGCTCATCGTCATTCTCGTCTTCCTGCAGGATTGGCGGGCGATGCTCGTCCCGGCGACAACTGTTCCGGTGACGATCATCGGCGCCTTCGCCGCAATGGCGGCGCTCGGTTTTTCAATTAATCTCTCGACGCTGTTTGCGATCGTGCTGGCGATCGGCATCGTCGTTGACGACGCCATAGTCATCGTCGAAGGCGTTTCGCGCTATGTCGAGCAGGGCGTCCCCGGCCGCGAGGCCGCGGAGAAGGCGATGGACGAACTGATCGGTCCCGTTATCGGCATCACGCTGGTGCTGATGTCGGTATTTATTCCCGCGGCCTTCCTGCCGGGACTGACCGGACAGCTCTATCGGCAATTCGCGCTCGTCATTGCTGCCACTGCCTTCATCAGCGCCATCAACGCGGTAACCTTGAAGCCGACTCAAAGCGCGTTGTGGCTACGAGAACCGACGCCTCCCGAAAGGCGCAACTTCTTATACCGCGGCTTCAACGTGGTCTATGGGTTCGTTGAGCGCGCCTATGTAAGGGTGATCGACGCGATGACGCGCCGAAGCGGCGTGATGGCGGTGCTCGCGCTTATCCTGGTCGGTGTCGCAATCTGGGGGCTGACGCGGGTGCCCACTGCGTTCTTGCCGAACGAGGACCAGGGTTATCTGATTGTCAGCGCCCAACTGCCGGACGGCGCTTCGAAGGAGCGCACCGACGCGGTCATGCAACGGATTGTCCAGATTGCAAAGACTATCCCGGGCGTCGACCATGTGGTGACCGTCAGTGGCGTTTCCATACTCGACAATCTGGCAACCCTCGCTAATGCGGGCGTCGCCTTTGTGGTCCTCAAGGACTGGAATGACCGCCTCAAGGAGAGGGGGCAGGATCTCCTCTCAATCGACCAGCACCTCAACGGCGCGCTGCAAGGCGTCCCGCAAGCGATAGCGTTCGCGCTCCCGCCTCCCCCGATTCAGGGCATCGGCAATGTCAGCGGCTTCACCATGCAAGTCGAGATCAAGAATGGTGATTTCGACTACGCGCTGCTCGAGAGCCTGGCCGGCACCGTTGTCGGCGACGGCAATGCGCAGTCCGCTCTCCAGAGGCTAGCCACTACTTTCCGGGCTGGCGCCCCGCAAATCGACGTCATTGTCGAGCGTATCAAGGCGGAGACGCTCGGCATAACGGTCGGGAACGTCTTTTCCGCTCTGTCGACCTATGTTGGATCGTACTACGCGGCTCAGCTCAACAAGTTCGGACATGTGTTCCAGGTCTATACGCAGGCGCTGCCCGACTACCGCGCGAGCATCGACGACATCAGCAATCTCAAAGTCAAAGCGGGCAATGGAGCTATGACGCCGATCGGTACGGTGGTCGACGTCAAGAAGGCCCAGGGGCCGCCGCTGATCAGCCTCTACAATCTCTATCCATCGGCAACGGTCGTCGGCAACCCCGCCCCTGGCTTCAGTTCGGGCCAGGCGCTCGACATCATGGATCAGATTGGTGCACAGGCGCTGCCGATCGGAACTGGCTATGAATGGACTGCGATGTCCTACCAAGAGAAGACGGTCGGCTCGCAGATCTATTTCGTCTTCGGCCTCGCGCTGCTGCTCGTCTATTTCGTCCTCGCGGGCCAATACGAGAGCTGGATCCTGCCGCTCTCAATCATCT
>JASHYD010000422.1 GCA_030043175.1 Xanthobacteraceae bacterium
ACCTGCCAGCACTGCGCCACGAGGGCGCGGTCGGGATGAATGGCCCGATGCCTACGGTGGCATCCTTCGGCCCGCGTATGCACGCTAGCCGCAAGCCTGGTACGACGGCTGTGCCCAATTGAATCGAACGGGCCGACAGATTACCGGGGCGGTGCCCAGCGATGAGATTGTCGCGCCGCCGCGCCTGAGCGCCGCACGCCGCGGATGACCAGTACGTTCAGGCCACCAATCGCCGTCGCCAGACCATGGAAACAACCGGGACGACCCGAAGGGCGTCTCGATTACCGCCGGACGGAGCGAATTTAGCAGCGTCGCCCCAACTGATGAATTGATTTGAACCTCGGAGCCTTTCCAGCAACCAAATCATTGGTTCGAACGAATGGATTTGGAGACAAACATGGCCTTCTTCTCGCTCACAGTTTTGTATCCGCCTATTGCAACGCGCGATACGGCGTCACCGACGTTCGAGCGGCCGCGAAACAGCAGCGCTTCCATCTCGACTCAACGGAATTCCTCTGACATCGCTTTCGGCGTCTGGGCCTCAATCATCCTGATAGTGTTAGCCTTGATTTCGGCGGCGTTGGGCGTGGCACCGCTTGCTGATCCCGTGATCTAGTTCATCCGCGATCCTTTCTTTGCTTGTCGATTCGGCAGCATGAAAGACGGTGAGTGCACACCGAGCCGACGACAAACGCCTTCAAAAAAGCGACGCCCGAATGTGAATATCTACACGGACGCCGCGTTTTCACCAACACAACGTATTTTTCCTCGGCGCCCCGGCAGGTGGCCGGAGGTGCCGGAATTAACTCTGCGCAGTGAGCAGGTCACAGGCCGAACACGAACAACATGGTCTGGTTGCGCATTTCGCGCAGTTCCGGCGTCAGCACGTGGCGGGTTTTTGTGATCGGGCTGATTCCGGTGAGGATCGCGACGTATTGCTTGCCGCCGGTCTCGAAGGTCATCGGTGGTGCGTTGAAGCCCGATCCGACATTGATCTTCCACAGCTCGGCGAGCGTGGTGTCATCGTAGGCGATGAGTGTTCCGTCGATCAGCCCGGTGAACACGAGGCCGCCGCCGGTGGTCAGCGCGTCGCTGTTGTTGGGATAGGCAGCGTGGACCGTCTTCTTGAGTCGCCGGTGAATGGATCGACGGCGATCAGATCGGAGCCGTTGCGCTCGATGCTGCGGAACTTCAGGCTGAAGAAAACGCCCTTCGTGATCGAGTCCCGAGCGTTGCTTCATTGCACGACGACATCGAGGGTATGTACATGAGCCGGGTCTTCGGGCTGTAGGAGGCGGCCAGTAGTTGTTGCCGCCAGACATTGCTGGGCACACCTTTTTTGTCGGGTCGGCGGGCGTCCAATTCTGCATGCCCGGCCGGTCTTCTGATGATGCCCTTGGTCCAGTTGACGGCGGCAACATAGGGCTTGGCCAACAAGGGCTGCCCGTTGGCACGCTCGAAAGCATAGAAGAAGCCGTTGCGCGCCGCATGGGCGACCATCTTGCGTGGCTGCCCGGCGACCTCGCCATCGATCAGGATATGGCTGCCTTCTTCGTCGTAGTCCCACATGTCACCGGTGGTATATTGGTGGTACCAATTCATCTTGCCGGTGTCGGGGTCCCACGAGATCAGGCTGTTGGTGAACAGATTGTCGCCGAGACGGTAATACGGATCGGACCAGGCACCGGATTGCCGGTGCCCCAAAGGACCTGGTTGGTGGCAATGTCGTAAGAGCCGGTGACCCACATGGCTCCGCCCCCCGTCTGCCAGGCATGTTCCTGTCCTTCCAGGTTTCGCTGCCGGGCTCGCGGGGGGCCGGGATCACGTATTTGCGCCACACTAGCTTGCCGGTTCTGGCATCAACGGCCAAGATGAAGTCGCGCGTCCCGTTATCGCCGCCGGCGGCGCCCACGATGATCTTGTCCTTGACGGCCAGAGGTGCCGCTGTGAACGTCAGGTTGGGCTGGCCATCGGCGAGATTGGTCTCCCACGCGATCTTGCCGGTCTCCTTGTCGGCGGCGATGACACGGGGCGGATAATTCGCGACCGACACGACGACGTTGCCCCACACTGCGGCGCCCCGGTTCGACAGTGGCACTTTCTACTGACCTGGGTCCATTCGCCACACGATGCGGCCCACTTCTCCTGAGCGGCCATCAATCTTGTAGACGGCGCCCCACAAATCTACGACGTAGAGAAATCCATCCTCGGCAAGCGGCGTTGATTGCAAATTCTCATTGGCCGAGGTGCCGCCGATGGCAACCGCGTAGACGATCTTGAGTCCCCTTACATTGCCCCGGTTGATCTTGTCCGGAGGCGAGTAGCGTTGAGAATCATAGGTGCGATGATTCATGAGCCAGTTCTGCGGCTCCTTGTCGGCATTGGCGAGCCGCTCCGGCGCCACCTCGGCGGCAAAAACGGGCCAACCAGCGACCAGAACGCTGCCGATGAGGAGCGCCTTGCAGCGTGGGTGACGGCCTCTTGTCATGATCTCCGCCGATTGCGAATTTCATGCTGCCTGATCACTGGTGCAGCCTTTCCGGCATCTTGTACTTGGCCGGTCCTTGGCGCGACCGGCCAAGACCGAAAAAGAAGGCGGATGTCTTTTGCGCCCCTGGGAGGCACACCGCTGCATTGTGCGTCGCTATTGGATCACGCACAGCGCGCTTGGCAGTAGCAGTCAAAGCAGGCATCCTATCGCAAAAAGGTCACTCTCCCGCTGAACGACAATTGACGTGACTGGAGGAACGTCATGCAGTACCGAGCCTCGATTCGAACGATTGTGTTTGCGGCAGCGGCGTTGTGCATGCCTGTTGCAACGCAAGCCTTCGACGACGCTAAATATCCTGCACTGACGGGCCAGTGGACCAGGGCCATCGTCCGGGGAGCGGTCGGCCAACCCCCATTCGATCCGGCCAAGCCACCGGGCCGGGGGCAACAGGCCCCTCTGACGCCCGAATACCAGGCCAAATTCGAGAGCACTCTCGCCGACCGCGCTGCCAGCGGACTGGGTGACGCGGTGACGACTTGCCTTGCGCCCGGCATGCCAATGCTGATGCAGGCCTATGAACCCATGCAAATCACTGTGTTGCCGGAAACCACCTATATCTTGATCGATCATATTCACGAGAGTCATCGAAGAATTTTCACCGATGGGCGCCAGTGGCCCAGAACTGTTCAGCCGACCTTCACCGGCTATAGCATCGGCAAATGGATCGACGAGGACGGGGATGGACGTTTCGATCTACTCGAAGCCGAAACTCGCTATTTCAAAGGGCCGCGCTTCTTCGACACCAGCGGCATTCCGTTGCACGAGGATGACGAAAGCGTCATCACGGAGCGGATCTATCTCGACAAGGCGGACCACAACCTCCTTCATGACGAGATCACCGTGACCGACCACGCATTGACCCGCCCGTGGACGGTGATGAAGAACTATCGCCGCACCCTCGACCCGTTGGTGGATTGGCCGGAGTACATTTGCAACGAGCAAATTCCATTCGTTCATATTGGCGACGAGGTCTACAAAGTCGGTGAGGAGGGCTACCTGATGCCGACCAGAAAGCAACAGCCGCCGCCGGACCTACGGTATTTCGGTCGACCCAAGAACTGACGTCCGGCCGGCTTTTAGCGACCTTTGATCAGAAACCGGAAAGGCAAACGCATGCTGTACCGAAGTTCGATCGGCGCCTTAGCGCTGGCAGTGCTGCTGAGCCTGACAGTTGGCAGCGCGCTTGCTTTCGATGAATCGAAATACCCGGATTGGAAGGGCGCGTGGCGCCGCGTCGCCGTGCCCGGAATTACCGGCCAGCCGTCATACGATCCGACAAAGGCCGGCGGGCTGGCTCAGGAGGCACCGCTCACTCCGCAATATCAGGCCATCTTCGAGGCCAACCTCAAGGACCAGGCTGCAGGCGGACAGGGCACCGACCCGACCTACACGTGCCTCTCGCCCGGCATGCCAAGAGTCATGACCACATTCGACCCGTTCGAAATCGTCGTGACGCCGCAGATGAGCAATTTCCTGATCCAGCACATCCACGATTCTCGCCGGATTTTCACTGACGGGCGCGACTGGCCAAAGAAAATTGTGCCCACATTCGTCGGCTACTCGATCGGTCGATGGATCGACACCGATGGGGACGGCCGCTACGACTTGCTCGAGATAGAGACGCGTGGGTTGAAAGGTCCCCGATCGTATGATCCGGCCGGCATTCCGTTTCACGCCGACAATCAAAGTATTTTCAAAGAGCGCGTTTACTCCGATAAGCACGACCCGAACATCCTCTACGACGAGATCACGACGATCGACAACGCGTTGACGCGGCCGTGGACAGTCACAAAGAAATATTCTCGTCTACCGAGCAAGCAGCCGGAGTGGGTGGAGGAAGTTTGTGCTGAAGGCAACGGTGATGTCGAAATCGGTAAGGAGGGATACTTCCTCAGCGGGGACGGCCAGCTCATGCCCACCAAGAAAGACCAGGCGCCACCGGATTTACGCTATTTCAAACAAACCCAGAATTAAAACCGGCACGTCCGCGCCAAACGCCGGTGTACCGGAAAAGGCCGGAACTGCCCGGCCCCTCGGTTTTGACGATGCCACCTCAAACATGCCCGCGAGGCACGCTCACAGCCCGAACACCCAAACGACGGTGGCGTTGCCCTGCAAGCGCAGTTCCGGTGTGCGATTGACCGTGGCGCGCGTGTTGCGCGGCGGCGCCGCGCCTGGGCCGGCGCAACACAGGCCGGACGCGATCGCGATGTATTGCTTGCCGTTCACCGCGTAGGTCATGGGCGGCGCATTGAAGCCTGAGCCCACGTTGATGCGCCACAACTCATCGAGTGTCTGGTCGTCATAGGCAAGCACGGTCCCATCGATCAACGCGGTCACCACGATGCCGCCCGCGGTCGATAGCACTCCGGCGGAGTTCGGGTAAGGCAGGTCGATGCGTTTCTTAATCTCACCGGATGCCGGATCGACCGCGACCAGGCCACCGCTGACGCGGCCGCCGTCGCCGATCGCGCCGCCGAAGAACTTGCCCTTTACGTGGGCGGTGGCGTCGGGTGTCACCTGGCCGCAGCCCTCGTGGGTCGGAACATAGAGCATGCTGGTCCGGCGACTGTAGGACGGCGGCCAGAAATTCGTACCACCCGCGATGTCCGGGCAGATGCGGCGTGCGACCTTATCCTGCACCCTATCGGCGGGTTCGGCGTAAAGC
>JASHYD010000423.1 GCA_030043175.1 Xanthobacteraceae bacterium
GGATTGCCGGTATGGTGGCTCATATAGTGCCGCCCGACCTGGCCGGCATTGTTGCCAAGCCCATTGGGGAAGGCCCGCGATTTCGACAGCAGCAGCAGGCGCACGTTCTCGTAGGTATAGCTTGCCAGCAGCACCACGTCCGCCGGCTGGAAATATTCGAGGCCGCCCTTGACGTAGTTCACGCCCGTCACGCGCCCGGTCTTCGCATCGACGGCGACGCTCGTGGCGATCGCCCGCGTCACCACCTGCAGGCGCTTCGTCTCCATCGCTTTCGGGATGGTGCTCACTGCAGTTGAGTTCTTGGCGCTGACGTGACAGCCCCCGCGGTTGCAGAACCCGTGATACTGGCATGCGGGCCGGTCGTCATAGGTCTGCGAGTTGATGGCGGCGGGGCCCGGAAACGGCTGCCATCCGAGCTTGCGCGCGGCCGTCGCCATGTGCTCGGTGAATTCGCTGCCACGCAGCGGCGGCATCGGATAGCCGCGCTGGCGCGCTCCTTCAAAGATGTTGCCGCGCGGATCGATCGTGCCGTTGACGTTGCCGGCCTGACCGGACACGCCGACCTCGTGCTCGACCTTGTCATAATAGGGCTCGAGCTCCTCGAGCCCGAACGGCCAGTCCTCGACCGTGGAGCCGTTCGGGATACGCGCCGCGCCGTAGCGCCGTGTGGTCTGGCTGACCACCCGGAAGTCCCACGGATTGAGCCGCCAGCTCTGCGCCCAATAGTGCAGCGAGGTGCCGCCGACCGCATTCATCATCGGGTGGATCGGCAGCCGCGGCGAATAGGGCGCCGATGCGTTTGGCCGATGGGTTGGTATTTCCGTATTGGCTTTCTGCGCGGCCTGGGGCCAGCCGCGGAAATTGTTGCGCAATTCGTCTGGCGCGAAATCGCGCGGGGTGAGCCATGAGCCGGATTCGAGCGCGATCACCTCGAGGCCCGCGCGTGCCAGCGGCAGAGCCGCGACCCCGCCGACCGCGCCGAGCCCGACGATGACGACGTCGGTCTTGTTAAGGGCGATGGCCATGATCGCCTCCCCTCTGACTGCCTTTTGGAGTGAACATCGCTTCCTCGTACGCGGACTTGCGCACCGCCTTGGGTGCGCGCATGCGCTGCTCTTGGGGACCGGCGGTCATCCGCGGGCCCGGATAGCCGATCAGGTCCCAGCCGACGAAGTGAGCGTTGCCGCCGTAATAGGGATCGCAGAACGTGCCCTGAATGGTGTGAGTGCGCACCAGATTGAAGAAGCTCGCGGCGTCCGGCATGAAGCCGGTGGCGACGTTGTTTTCCATATCTGTCACCACCGCATCCTGGTCGTGCGGCGAAAGCTGGATGAATGGCGCGCCTTTCGTCTGTTGCGCATAGGCATCGATAGCCGCAAGCCCGGCCGCATAAGCATCGCGGGAGGTACGCAGCGGACCACTCAGGGCGCGATCGATGTAATAGGCTGCGCGCGCTTGCGCGGCGCCCGGACCGTTCTCGTCGCTCGGGATGAGGCGCGCGCAGATCGCTTCCAGGATATCGGCTTCGGTGGCGGTGAGAGTTTCGAGCGCTTCGAGCCGCAGCCCCACATTACTGTCCCCGGCCGCCGGGGGAGGGGACGGCGTGGGCTGCGCCAGAGCATCGCCCGCCGGCAGCGGCGCTCCGGCGACGGCAGCGGCGGCACCGGCGCCCACCGTCCTGATCAGATCGCGCCGCGATACCTCGCGCGCCGGGTCGTCGGTTTCGCTCGCCACTGCTGCCTCCTGTTGTTTTTGCGTCTTGCCTTGAGGCTGCACTTTTGTGAGGGAGTCCGCAAGCTTGGGTAATTCTGATGCGCCCGTGGCCGACGGAGCGCCCCGGATTTTGATCGCGTCATCCGCACGGCGCCGTTCGCGAAAGGGCTTGACCCCGGTGTCGCTTCGCTCCATCCGGGGTCGAGACGCAATGGCAGGCGAGAAAGTCAGCCGCAGGAGCGCACGAGACGCCGCGGCGGCCTAGCCGCGTAGGCGAGGTTGAGGTAACCCAACCCCAAAAGACAGGGGTATCCAGCGGAGGTTCGATGAGACGTTTGTGGTTATCAGTGGAGCTGCTCGTGGTGCTCATCGTGTCGGCTCCGGCGGTGGCGCAGCCATGGCCGACAAAGACCATCCGTGCCGTGGTGCCGCTCACCGCAGGCAGCGCGGTCGACATTGTGCCGAGGATCGTGCTCGAACAGGTGGGGGCTCAGCTCGGCCAGTCGATCGTGGTCGAGAACCGCACGGGCGCAAGCGGCACCATCGGCATCCGATCGGTCGCGACCTCGCCGCCCGATGGCTATACGTTGCTTGCCTCCTCCTCCAGCATCGTGGTTTCGCCCTTCACGGTCGCCAACGCCCATTATGATCCCATCAAGGATTTCATCGCGGTGGCGCCGCTCGGCAACCTCCCCAATGTGCTGGTGGTGCCGCCGTCGCCGAATATCCGCACCGTGCAGGAATTCGTCGCCGCCGCCAAGAAGAGGCGGATTACCTACGGTTCCGCTGGCGTCGGCACGCCGGTTTACCTCGCTATGGAGAAATTCCGTCTCGCTGCCGGCTTCCAGGGAGATTTCATCCCCTTCCGCGGCGCCCCCGAAGTGCTGACGGAGGTGATGACCGGACGCGTCGATGCCTATTACGCGCCGCTCTCGGCGGCTCTCGAATTCATTCGTGCGGGCAAGCTGGTGGCGCTGAGCGTCAGCAGTGTTGAGCGGTCCTCGGCGCTTCCGGACGTCCCGACCTCGATCGAAGCCGGCTATCCCAATTCCGACCTCAATTTCTGGATCGGCGTTTTCGCCCCCGTTGGGACGCCGCGTGACATCGTCGTGAGACTGAGCCGCGAGATCGGGATTGCGCTTGCCAATCCGGATGTCCGCGCGAAGCTCGCCGCCGAGGGCGTGGATCCGATGACGATGGACTCGCAAGAATTTGCGGCCTTCGTCAACGCCGAATCGACGTCGATGGCAAAGCTCGCCAAGGCACTGAATTTGACGCCGCAGTAAGCTGACGCGTCGTTACTCGTCACGATAGACGCGTTCGCGGCGCTCGTGGCGCTCTTGCGCTTCAATTGAAAGCGTTGCGATCGGCCGCGCCTCAAGTCGCTTGATCGAGATTGGCTCGCCGGTCTCTTCGCAATAACCGTAGGTGCCGTCCTCGATGCGCGATAGCGCTTCGTCGATTTTGGCGATCAGCTTGCGCTGGCGGTCGCGCGCACGCAGCTCAATCGCCCGGTCTGTCTCCGATGAGGCTCGGTCGGCGAAGTCGGGATGATTCTGGTTCTCGTCCTGGAGGTGCTGGAGAGTCTCCTTAGACTCCCTGAGTATATCTTCCCTCCAAGCAAGCAATTTTTGCCGGAAATACTCGCGTTGGCGTTCATTCATGAACGGCTCTTTATCGGTCGGCCGATAGGGCTTGCCCTTATCCGCACCCATCTGTCCGGCTCCCAGGCGCAAAATCATTGTTCTTGTTCGCGAACTCTGCCGCGAGGCCGGCCTTATATCGGGCCTCCGGCGCGGCTTCAATCGTGAAGCACCAAGTATATGATTCGGATCACGAAAATGCGACAAAAAACGTCATCCCGGCCCAGTTGCGACGCAATTCTTCCCAGCTTATCGCGTGAATTTGATTAAAGCCGCGGTGATCGTGCACACCTGGGAGCGATGTCCCGGGCATCATCTGGCCAGTTCCACCTATGGTCGAGCTTGTGTCATGCGAAGTGCACACCGCGCCATCGCGAAGTCGTTGCAGCAGGGCTGATCGTCCGCTGGCCGCGCTGGAACCGCCACGGCCGGTCCATTAACATCGGCCGCGGGTCGCCCCTACCTTCCGGCCGCGCGAGAGCCGGGAATGGGCGCCATCGGCCGGGGATGAGATGGCTTCAAATTCAGCAGTGACAGACCTGCCGCCGCAATCGGCGCGGTACCTCAGCATCGCGGTTGCCCTTGTTGTGTGGGCGGCCGGATCCGCAGTGCCAGAGCCTGCATATCCCACTCGCCCCGTTCGCATCATCGTGCCCTACGGACCCGGCGGCGTTGCCGACACCACGATGCGCCTCATCGCAGACAAGCTCACCCAGAAGCTTGGCCAGCAGTTCATCGTCGATAACCGACCCGGCGCAGGCGGCATCGTTGCCGCCAAAGCCGCAGCCCAAGCGGCGCCGGACGGTTATGTGCTGCATCTCACCAGCAACGGCACTGCCATTTCGACCGCGCTGTTTCGGCAGCTGCCCTATGATGTGCTGCGGGATTTCACGTCAATCACAATCACGGCTTGGTTCGACCTTATCATTGCCACTCAATCGGACGGACCGCTTCGGACCATCGCCGATATTCTCACGGCGGCCCGCCAGAGCCCCGGCAAGCTGAATTTCGGCACCATCACGCCAGGCAGCACCCAGAACCTGTCGGCGGAATTGTTCAAGAGTGTGGCCGGCATCGACGTCGCCGTGGTGACCTACCGCACCACACCTGAACTCGTCACCGGCCTGATGCGCGGCGACGTGCAGGTCGGCTTTGAATATTACGCAGGCCTCAATGCCGCCGTCGGCGGCGGGAAGCTCAAAGCAGTCGCGACCACTGGCAGCAAGCGCACGCCCGCGCTGCCCGCGGTGCCGACCGTTGGGGAAAGCGGGCTGCCGGCCTATGTGGTTGAGAGCTGGAACGGGCTCTCAGGTCCGGGCGGCATGCCGGACGAGATCGTCAACTTCCTCAACCGCGCCGTAAACGACGTGTTGAACCTGCCTGAGGTCAAAGAGAAGGCCATGCTCAACGGCATGGAGGTGCGCGGCACCAGTCCGCAGGAAATGCAGTCGCGCATGAAAGCCGACATCGCCAAATGGACCGCAGTGATCGAGAAGGCCGGCATCGAACGGCAGTAAGCGAACGGGTGACAGATGGCGCAGGAACCGTTAGGGCCTGCTACGATCGTCGTCTATCCGCTCTCCGTCATGTCATCTGCCATCTAAGAGTCATCTAAGAGGCTGCCCTCATGAGTCCCGCTTCCGAGCCGTTGCGTTTGCGGACGCTGCTTGCCACTTATCCGCACACCGCGCCTCTCAAGAAAGGCGAAGTCACCTCGGCGCGGGTTGTGCTCGATTTCAAGGACGTGACGCCGGTGTGGAGCGGCTTCAAGGCGATGGTGCGCCGGCAGGAATTCGACGTCT
>JASHYD010000424.1 GCA_030043175.1 Xanthobacteraceae bacterium
AGTACACCTGTGGCTTGGACCGCAGCATCGATCAGGCGATTGACCAACGCTGGCTCCCCACTCTGAGCCGCGTACTCGCGAACCGAGCGCCGCCCCCGAAATTGCCTCGTTTACTTCTATGGCGTGGTCCTCTCCTGAGTTCAACGTACAATAGGCTCGCGTCAGCGGCGCGCTTTGACGACGGTCAAAAAAGCCGTCGTCGAGCACAAGCTCAGAAGTGATGCCGCGAAAAATTACGATAAATCAACGCGAAGAGGCCGCGACGCGCATATGACTCCGCCGCTAAGGCCCATAGTTCTGCGATGCCCAGGATAGGATTCATCATCAATCCAATCGCCGGAATGGGAGGACGCGTCGGGTTGAAAGGCACCGACGGAGTGCTCGCCGAAGCCGAGCGGCGCGGAGCTACCGCGGTTGCGAACGCAAGGGCGTTGGAGATGCTCCAAGCCCTTGAGGGCTTGCTCGCTGGCACACGTTGGCAAGATTCCGTCACCTGGCTCAGCGCCGACGGAAACATGGGATACGACGCGTTGCGTTCCGCAGGCTTCACCGCGATCGAGATTCTGCACCGCTGCCAGGACGTGCCATCGGCTCTCGACACCAAAGCGGCCGTAGAAAAGCTCATCGCGTCCGGAGCAGAACTCGTGGTGTTTTGTGGCGGCGACGGGACCGCGCGCGATATCTGCAGCATTACGGGTGAGGCAACGCCGATCCTCGGCATTCCGGCTGGCGTCAAGATGTACTCCGGAGTGTTCGGCGTCACGCCGCACCGTACTGCAGAGATTTTGGTGCGCTATCTGGCCCGGCAGGTCGGCCTCACGCGGGTCGAAATCGTCGACCTCGACGAGGACAAGTACCGCAAGGATGAATGGGCGGTCCGGCTGTACATGTCGGCGCGCTGCCCGTTCGAGCCCGCCTATGTTCAGTCCGCCAAGGCGCTGGTCACCGGGCAAGATGAAGAAGCCGTCAAGGACGATATCGCGGCCCAACTGCGCGAGGACATCGAAGCAAGCCCGGCCACTTTATTTCTGTTAGGACCTGGCAGCACCGTGGAGGCGATCGGCCTCGCTTTGCATGCTAAGAAGACGCTGCTTGGCATTGATGCCGTCGCCGGTGGCAAGATCGTAGGGTCGGACCTGTCGGAGCGCCAGATCCTCGAGCTTCTCGATCGCTACCCCGATCGCAAGCTTGTGCTCAGCCCGATCGGCGCCCAGGGATTCGTGCTTGGCAGAGGCAACCAGCAACTGAGCCCGACGGTGATCCGTCGCGTCGGCGCTGCGAACATCATCATCGTTTCGACGCCGGCCAAGCTCGCGCTTACTCCCGTGCTGCGATTCGACAGCGGGGATGACGAACTCGATGGGGAAATGATCGCACGCAAGTACCTGGAGGTCATCATAGGCTACCGTCGCTCGCGACTGGCAAAGACGGCCGGCTGATGAAAGATTTGGCCCAACTAGAATCAGTAAGGAGTGAGGAACGCTCGATGAACTACGTGCCGTACACCGAGCGCGAACGCACCACCGGATGTTCTCCCAGCAGCGTCTCAACCCCCAATATGACAATCCCAGCGCTGACACGCGCCGTCATTGCGCGTAGATGCCTGCAAGCCCGTTCCGGCGGCGCTGTCCACGATGTCAACGGCGGCCAATGCGGCTGCGGCCTCGCCGGCGCAAGCGGATTGGAGAAGATGTAGAAGAGTGAGGTCTCACGCAGATATCGGATGATGGTGTCGTCACCGGCGATGTAGCCGCCGTTGATCCCGAAAGCCTTGCCGAGCGTCGCCACCGGCAGATCGACCCGGCCTGACTGCGTGAACTCCTCCGTCCCCCGCCCTGTCGTTCCGAAGGCGCCGACGCCGTGAGAATCTTCAACGATCACGATCGAGTTCTCGTCGAACGCACGATTGTAGGTGCGGGCCAGCTGCATGATGCGGTCGAGCGGCGCGTGGCTCCGCGCATGCTGAAGATGCCGTCAGTGATAATGATCGCCCGGGCATACTTGCCGGCAGAAGCCGCCAGCGCTCGTTCGAGCTCAATCGCCGCGTAGGCCGAGGAGAACAGCATGGCGGCGAGCCGGCCATGGAAGGCGGCGAGCCGGCCATGGAAGGCGGCGAGCCGGCGTTCGAGCGCAACATGCGGTGACCATGTCCCGCTGATGAAGCTCACAGATCGAGATGCTTGTGGACGTACTTTTTGGCTGGGCGGGCAAGCACGATCGCGTTGATGATGCAGTTGTGGTTGAGCACATCGCTGATCACGGCTGTCCGCTCGGTCACGAGCGGTGGCACAAGCCTGGTAGCCTGGAATTCGCGTCGCTATCGAATGAGAGCGATGAGCGGATCGTGGGTGGTCGTCTTACGATGATGGGGCTCGTCACCACTTTGTTCACTGACCCAAACATGATCGATCGGCACCTGTTCACGGACAACCACTCTTATCGACCCGACTATCTGTTCTTTCGCAATGATCGCCGTCAGCACTCAATCGTTCTGACTTGGCCACCTCGTGCAACCCGAAGAGCAGTAGTATTCAAGATGAACTCGCGGCCGAAGAATTCCGGGCCGTGAGCCGGCCCCGCGAATTGTCGGGGCAAAAGCATAATGCTCTTTGCGCAAGGCGATAGCCGATGCGTGGTTCGACAGCTTACGCGACGGATGGATACGGTGGAATAACAATGAACGATACCGAGCGGGAAGCGATCATCCTCAACTCCGCCTGGGAGATGATCGACGGGATGGTCAACTGGGCGATCTTCGCGAAGAACGACTGCACAGAGCTGACCAGTCTCATGTTCGAGACCAGTGCACACGCGCGGCTTTTCGCGATCCTGCTCGGCGATTTCCTCTCGGAGATCCGCGCCTTCAAGGGCGATCCGATTCCGCTCGGGCTGAAGCCGGCGCCCAGCAAGGCGCGACCGTCCGATCTGACGTTCCTGTTCAACCTGCGGCACGTTTGCACCAATCCGAAGCTCGGCTCCGACACGGCCGCACTGTCCACAACGATCGAGGCGTTTGCGACCTGGCTGGAGGGGGAATTCACCGCAACAGGCGTCAACCTACATACGATCGACGTCGTCGCGGACCTGCGCGTCGCGCGCTATCGCTATCTCAAGATGTGCGGCGACATGGCAAAACATAACCTTGCGCGTCTTGCCACGAACGTGGGCCATCTTCGCAAATTGCTCGAGCAGGCCGGCCATCCGGTCAGCGAGCAGCAGGCGTATTTGGCTGTCGAGGCTTTCTTCGAGTGGTTTTTTCAGGACATCTTCGTCTGCCATGCCAGCTCGATCGGCGAGTTCCTGAACAACATTCGCTGGGCGATTTACGAGTATCTTCAGCCGGAGTTTCGGCGGTCGTGGCACGTACCGGCGACTTCGACCGTGGGGTTCCAGAGATATGGATACCATGTGCCGACGGCGATTACTGAGCCGGTGGCGTTTGCGATGTATTGGGACGCGATGAACCGCTCGCGGAGGCAGCCCTATGTTCGTCGGCTTGTGATCTCGAAGTACATGAAAGAGCGGTACTGATCATTGGAATTTTGGGGGACAAGGGGTCGAAGATGCGGTCCTGGTCAATTCCCTCAAGAGCGTCTCCTCTCGTAGCATCCGCTTGACCTGTCTTGTCGATGGCTTCGGCCATGTCGCGAAATGGCGCCGCGATGTCGGACTTGGATAGCGTCGATCGCGGAACCTGGGCAGTAGTGATCGGGAAGTCAGGAATCAGGCTATTCGGCATTTGGGCTAATCCGTACTCGGCCAAACGTGCGGCGATGGTTCGTGCTCGATCGCCGGCATCACCTCGATCGTCTTCACGGGCGGTACATTCTCGAAAACGATCGTGATGCCAGGATGATTTTGTGTCGCGTGCCGGCTGGCAGAGCTGGTGACTCCGGCTGCCTCCTCACGCGGCCCCGGCTCCTGCCGGTAGCCTCAGGAGGCTTGGGCCTTTCAGCTGGATTGAATCGCGGCCGATACTGCGGGCATGGCCAAGAAACCGGAACCGCCGAAGTCGATCATCTGGAACGTCAAGATCGCTGCCAACCGTATGGCTTGGCACTGTCGAGGCGCCGGATGAGGCCACCGCGGACGAGAAGGCCGCGGCGGAACTCAAGGTTGCGGCTAACAGGCTGATGGCGGTTAGGCGATGACCCGCCGCCATCGCCAAGGCACTCGGCATAGGCCGGGCGAGCGTCTATCGGGTTTTGGAAAGGATACCTCCCGCCTGGGGCGCGCGGTTTTTCAGTGGCAGCACCAACGCGAGCGCGGTAGCCGCCACGATCTCCGGGACTCTAGGACGCCCCGGAGGGGTCGCGGTGCTCTGCCGCGTGTGCAGCCACTTTCGCTACACCAGATTTGTGGCCGACCATGCAGGCAAGCCCTATCCTGCTTTGACCTCGATCTTCTTCTCGCACTTGATGGCCTCTGGTCTCTTGGGCAGCCTCAGCGTGAGGATTCCATTCTTGAAATTTGCCTCGATCTTGTCGGTGTCGACGCCTTCCGGCACTGCGAAGCTGCGTTCGAAGGAGCCGAACCGGCGTTCGTGAAGGTGGTAGTCCTTCCTTTTCTCCTCCTTCTCTTCCTGCTTTTCGCCCCTGATCGTCAGGACGCTGTTGGCGAGCTTCACGTCGATATCCTTCTCCTCCATTCCCGGCAACTCGGCCATGACCTCGTAGGCATCATTCTTCTCAACGATGTCGACGGTTGGCGCAGCGCCCCATGTTGATTCGCGTCGCCAGAACGGCTCGACGTCAAAAATAGAACGACGGAAGGGGCGGCGCCAGAAGTCTCCCTCGAAGTCCTCGAAAAGACGGTCGATTTCGCGGCGCAGGCTTCCGAACGGCCGCCACGCCTGCAATGCTGTGGAACGCTCGGTGGGTTTTTCCTCGGTCTTCATTGGCGATGGGACGCGCCGGGCGCTCCGCGCCCGGCGCCCATCGGCATAAATGCTGTCAACACACTGCTTTGAGGGGTGTGGGGAGGACATCAGCGAGCGGGCTCACCTGCGCCGCCGAAGATGGGTAACGCTACAGGTGACATTCGTAGCGTAGGCGATGGTCGGTGGTCCTCGGTGCCGCCAGGACCACAGGAACCAGGCATGGTTCTCGCTGGGATTAGCGATCTTCGGCTCGAACCAGACGATACGCTCGGTCAGCACGATCTTGAGCGCGAAGGCCGGGCACTCGGCGAACAGGTGTCCACGGGTCTTGCCGGAATCGA
>JASHYD010000425.1 GCA_030043175.1 Xanthobacteraceae bacterium
TCTGTGAAAGACGTTCACTCGCATGAGCATCGCGAGAAGACGATTTGTCTCCCTTCTCGGCAGCGCCGTTCTGGTGGCGCCGGGCGGCGCCGCCAGCGAGCCGCAGCAGCTGCCGTTGATCGGCTTCCTGCACGCCGCCACGGCTGAGAGCTATGCGTTCGACGCGGCCGGATTCGCCCAAGGCCTGGAGCAGCAGGGCTTGGTGGAGGCGCAGAATCTGGCGGTGGATTACCGGTTTGCCAATGGCCAGCTCGAACAATTGGCAATGCTCGCTGCTGATCTCGTCCGCCAACCGGTCGCGCTCATTGTTGCCGGCGGAGCCGTCGGGGCCTTCGCCGCAAGGGCCGCGACCGCCACGATTCCGATCGTCGCCGTATCCGGCTTCGATCTGACAAAGCTCGGCCTCGCCGCTAAGGAGGACCGGCCCGGCGGCAATCTGACTGGGGTGAGCTTCATCACGGCTGGCCTGATGCGCAAGAGGCTGGACTTCCTGCGCGAGCTGGTCCCGGCGACGAGGACAATCGGGTATCTCGCGCAGGATGCCCGCATTTACGCCTCCGATGCGGCACTGCTGCGGGAAATTGAGGAACGCAGGAGCGAACTGCGCGCCGCGGCCGAGGCGCTCGGCTGGCCCATCGTCGTCGCGGAGGTCGGCGCCGATCGCGATTACCAAGCGGCCTTCTCCAAATTTGGTGAACGCCGCGCCGACGCCCTGGTGGTCGCCCCGTCCGCGGTTTTCGCCAGCGATGCCGACGACATTATTGCACTGGCGCTGCGTGACGGAATTCCGACAATGTTCGAACGCCGCGCCGATGTCGCTGCGGCGGGATTGATCAGCTACGGCGCCAGCCGAGCCGAAGCCTGGCGTCAGGCCGGCATCTATGTCGGGCAGATTCTCAAGGGCGCGAAACCGGCCGATATGCCACTGGTGCAATCAGCCAGGCTTGAACTCGTAATCAATCAGGCAATCGCAAAATCGCTTGGTGTCATGATCTCCCCGAGCCTGCTGGCGCAGGCGGATGAGGTCATCCAATAAGGCGGGCTAGAACGGGCTAGAACTGTCGAAATCTTCTTAGACGATGTAACCGAGGGTTGGCCCATCCTTCGGGATCAGCTTTGAGGGATGCCTCACCGTCGAGTGGCATCCGGCATGTAGCTGGCGCGACTCTCGACCCCCGCTTCTGCACGGGGCGTTCGAATTGCCCCAAACATTGCCGCGGTCCGTTGGCCTCAAAGTCCGCAAAACAAGCTCCGCGAATATATCCGCCTTGCGGCGGGCGGCGACGCCGTGCGCAAGCCGAACATGGTTTCCGCGACCTGATGACGGCATTGCAGCAAGACCGTGCAGACCGGTTGATCTATCTCGACGGCGCACCTACTGGCGGAGGATCGCTCGCTGCCCGAATCGACCTGGGGCGAAACACTGGTTTCCAGCCCACTCGTTGAATACGAGGTGTGGAACCCGCATCAACGCGCGGCGGCTAGGTCGATCGCATGGCGAGGCTGCGCGAGTGATCGGCCGGTTTGATCGAACTCGCGCCACTGGTTCTCGCCCGTGGCTTGGAGCCGTTTCCGGTTTCGGTGCGAACGCTCGACGCCCTTAACCTCCTATAGATCGAATTCCTGCGTCCGAGCAGACAGTCATGTTGGCGAGTTTTGACGGCGCATGCACTTCATGTCCCGCTGTATGAGCAAGAGGTCTCGGCCTCGTGTGTTCCGGATCTCGCAAACCGGAGGGAGGTGACGGACGACAAGTAGCCTGTCGGGCCGACACGAAAGCAGAGGAAAATACTACCGCGAGGCGGTTACGCTGTTTCTGCCTCGCGAACCCGTTGCTCGACCCGCCGCGCCAGTTTCTGGTAGCCCGCCGCGACGACGCGCATCATCCCTTGCACTTCCGGGTCGTCCGCGCCAGCTGCGCGCACCAAGATTTCCTCGGCGCGGGTTCGTAACTCATTAGCGAACGATATAAGCTCCGTGTCAGGCATATCGCACTCCGTGTGAGGGGAGAAAGGCGAGGGGCAGTGCGCGCTCTGAGGAAACCGCCCGCGCGTTACCAACGCCGAACTTTGCATCGGGTTGCCGACATAACGGGAAAGTGACCATCGCGGGGCAGCTAGCCCGGCCGCCAAAAAAGGCCCCGATCTCCGTCAGGCGGGAAAGGTCGGGGCCGCGCGGTAGCAGCGGGCCAGCGTGCATTACTCCCTAAACGAGCAAATAGGGTGTGATCACAGGACGAGCGCCCGGCTCCGCCGAACGTTGCGCCCGTCCGAGGACATCCGCGCGTTCCTCCAGCGCAAGTCCCTGCAACTGTCCGCTGGCGATGACAGAACTTGCGATATCGAATTGCCCGCACATCGGGCAAGCAATGCCGACGCTGTCGATTGTGGTCGCGATTCGTTCTGCGATGGCGCCGCAGATAGGACAGTCCATGTCCTGTCTCCCGCTGGTTAAGATAGAAAACAATCCCCGTCAAAAGGCGGTTTCCGTGCTCCTGCCCGAGCAACGCGCAATGCGTCCCGGCCAATTCATCCCCAATGTTATCCACAGCTACAAAGGCGACCTCGCCACTAATCTGTCATTTTCGTGACGAGTGTGCTATCTATAACGTGCGCTATGTTTAATGGTAGATATCGGCGGCTCGTTCTTTTTTGTCCCACCCTATACCGCCAACCGGACGCTCAGCGCCGGACAACGAAGGAAATACGCATGTCACTTAGGCTTGTCGTTGCTAATAGCGAGAACAGCTATCTTGCAACAGACACGGGCATCCTGGTCGATGCCTTCGAAGCCGTGCTGAACGAGTTGAGATTAGTGGATCGAAGCGACCCGGCGGTGTTGGTTGTCGCCAACCGTATCATCGCCTTTGCCAAGACTGGCGTCCTCGATCCCCTGAAACTGCGTGACCTTACGGTGAAAGCCGTTCGCAGAGATCGGCGCCCGCTAGCCGAACCGTCCGTCCACACAAGAGGGAGCGAGACGCGGGTGTGCTAGGCGCCCTGCCGCTCGGCTCGCAACCGTTCGGCCACGCGGTCCTGCACCCGCAAGCGCAATTAATTTTGGCCAGCGAGCCAGGGCTTCCCAACGGCTATGGCCGCGTATCTCCAGCCTGGTTTCTACGCAGTTGGCGAGGCATTCGGGCTTCGTCTCAAAATGGTCTCGCCGGCCTCACCGCGTGGTGCGTGCTTGAAGGTTGTGGCGCGGGTGGTGTCAGGGGGCGACGGAGCGCTGTGGCGCGGCGTTGCTAGGACGCAACGATGGTACGCAAAACGGGACCCGAGGAAATCCGGTCCCGCCAGATTTTTTTCGGGCACCGCGTTCGATCATGGCTTTACCCATTTCCGAACGCGCGGCCACTCAGTTCGTTGGCGCTCGTGGAGGTACCCGGGACCGCGCGACCAACATCGCCTCAGGGTCGCCTCACCCAACCGCTCGCGTATGACCGAGCCCGCGTGAGGCAATTTTTTCGCGCCGCCATCGCGGACGCACCGTGCCAGAAATAGGGACCGCCCGCAAAGACGTGACCGCGATGTCCACGGCGCCACCGTCCGCCCCCAAAGCGGGCGACGCGGCCACACTGCCCGTTCCGCCGAGCAGGGAAAACGGATGAACCCGATCGGCGCCCAACGTGGGCGGCAACTCACCCCAAAGGGCTCACGGTGTTGATGAAGCATGGCAAATGAGCGCGGTTAGTGCTGCTCATGGCTTGAGAAAAGCGATGACCGGCGCCTTGCCAAAGTGGGGCGAAATCGCAAAGGAGATATTCTGGTTAGCCTAACCGTCATCTAGATCATTGAAAACATTAATATGTTTTAACTCACGTTAAGCCGACTATTCGCAACGGTTTGCACCGCTTAGGCAAATCTTAAGCCGAGCAGGATAGGTTCCCGGCTAGTTAGCTATTGTCTCTCTTGAATTGCGTGAGAGTGGTATGAACGAGCCCCACCGCCCGAGGGTGAAGTATGTTATCGGGCCCGATGGCAGTCCGCTTACGATTGCCGACCTTCCAGCGCCGGGAACGAAACGCTGGGTGATTCGTCGCAAAGCGGAAGTCGTTGCGGCCGTGCGCGGAGGCCTTCTTTCGCTCGAGGAGGCCTGCAGCCGCTATACGCTGACTGTTGAGGAATTTCTGGCTTGGCAATACTCGATCGACCGCCACGGCCTTGCTGGACTGCGCACCACCCGCATTCAACAATACCGTCAATAAACGCTTCATCGCGGTGATGCCCGTTCCTCTCGCGGACATCCAGTGCCGTTCCGCCCACAGGCGCAGGGAAATCGCATACTGGCGATTTCTTCTCCTCCGCGCGCTGAAAATTTGGTGAGGGAGGGCTTCGGCTCCGAAAAATTCCACCCCCAATTCCTTCTCACAAGGGCAAGGGGGGCACGGCGGCGACAGTAACGTCCAACATTGCCTTGCCGAAAGCCGGGATGGATCCGAGGACAAGCGCCCGTGGTGCAGCGAACGTCGATTTTGTCGAGGAAGTTGGTGGTGGGCTCAATCTCAAGCGACCGAAATTCGTAACGGTTATGGACCGCATAGAGGTGCGGCAGGCGTCACCTTGTGATTGCCCGAAAGGATCGACGCGTCAGATTTGAATTTGCGTGGTTCGAGGTTTCTGCGCCGAGCACGCCACCGCTGTGCTCAACAACGAACAACTCTCGCCGGAACTAAGAAATGGTTGAGGATTTGCTGACAGTCGTGCTCTGCTTGTCGGCTCGTCTGCATGGCTTGCGCAACTACCGCAAGAAGTTGAAAGAAGTGTTGCCAGAGGATGTCCGGAATTGAATGGCGCCTCTGCCATATGCGCAGGCATACCGGCAAGCACCATGGATGAACCGCGAACCGAAACGGTGCACACATGTGCCGCCATTTGGGAAAGCAGTGGCTCAATTCGATGGGAACACGCTCGTGCTTCCGCGCCAGTGGATTGCGTGATCAACAGAGCCTCACCGACTGAGCCGCGGCGTTGGTCGGCCTATTGCGGCCGGAGCCATCGCCCGCCGCATTGGCGCGGGTGACGAGCGCCGCTTTTGCGGCGGACGCAACCCGCCTTGCGCCATCCGCCCTAAAGGCCCGCCGCCGGAGCCGGGCTGCCGGCAGCGTTGCGCGCACCCTCAATCGATCTTGACGTCGGGTCGGCCCGTCCGCGACCGGCACAGCCGGGCATTTCGTTTAACGAAGCCTGAGAATCGTCGCGCTCGCCGTGGTTCAAGGGCATTGTTAACCAAATCTAAATCATCTACCCGGCAAAATTTGCCTAGCCGATCGTCGCAGCGGCGCCCCGCCGTGATGTCTTCCGTCATCGTGACGTCTGGCGCGACAAGGCTTGCTCATGGGACGCGCCATCCTCAATGTCGCTGTTGCGATCTCAAAGAGAGCGCTCCTGACGCCGCGAATGCACAAAGCCGAAGGAGGCAGCGCGTGAGGTTGCTGGTTGTCGCAACTCTCAACGGGGCGCTCACGACGGCGGCGAAAATCGCCATGGACAAAGGCGCATCCGCAATCCATGCGGATCGCATCGACACCGCCATGGCGATATTGAGTGCCGGTTGCGCCGCCGACCTCCTGATGGTCGATATTGAGATCGATATCCGCAGCCTCGTATTGCGACTGGAAGCCGCGCGCATTGGTGTGCCGATCGTGGCCTGCGGCACCCTGGACGACGCCGACGCCGCGATCGCGGCCATCGACGCCGGCGCCAAAGACTACATCCCGCTGCCGCCCGATCCCGAGATCATTGCCGCTATATTGGCGGCCGTTGCCAGCGACGCCCACCAATTTATCGATCGCAATGAGGCGATGGCAGAGGTCGCGGCGCTGACGGTGCGGGCGGTGACGCGCGCCCTGGTCGGTCGTACCGTCGCCGACGTCGA
>JASHYD010000426.1 GCA_030043175.1 Xanthobacteraceae bacterium
CGGCGTTTGCGTTGCCGGTGGCCTTGATAATTTGTGTCTGGCTCTTCAAAGAAAAACTCGGAATGCTGCTTCTCTTGTTCCGGGTAAGACACCGGGACTGGGAAGCATCGTTTCGGTGGGACAAAGCCGAAGCCGAGGCAAAAAAGCTTCCTGCTGCCCCCTTTGACCTCGATATGCAGCCAACTCCGGAAGAAGAGAGCCGATTTGCGCAGATAGCAAACGTCTCACCCCGAGAAGCCATCCTCGAAGTTGCAACGCAGCTTGAGGAAGCGGTGCGGTCTTATGCGTCGATGAACGGCTTTGCGCATTACAGCCGACGTTATGCCTTGCTGATACGGCTGCTACGTTCGAAGAGGTTGATTGATGCAAACACCTCGGCGCTGCTTGATGATCTGCAAAACATCGGCACTGCGGCGGCTCATAACTTGAGCGACCCGACCGAAATCGAAGCTCTACGATATAAGAAACTCGCTAATCAACTTATTCGGCATTTCGACGGTCTCGCGGGAGTTACCAAAGTAATTGCCGCAAAAACGCGGGCTTCGTGAAGCTGTTTTGCAAACAGAAGGCCGACCCTTCGGAGCTGCGGCGAGCTTAGAAGGAACACATCTTTGCGCAATCCACTCGACTGGCATTCCGCGCGGGGATGCAAGGAATTCGTGCATCAACGAAAGGGCCGACCATGGACGAGGAAGCTCTCAACACCAGCATACGCAAATTCCTCAGGACATTCGGCGTGACCGCCCACCGGGAAATCGAGCAGGCAGTGCGCGATGCGGTCTCGAAGGGGAAGTTGAAGGACAACCCGCACCTGCCTGTGAAGGCCGTGGTGACGGTTGGCGGGATCGATCTCAAATACGAGATCGAGAGCGATATCGAGCTAGCATGAGATACCGCGGCGGAAAGTGCCGAGCCAGGTACGCACACGCCCAGCGTCTTTCTGAGCTGGCCGTGGCCTGCCGGTAGAGTGCACCTGCTCTTGCGCGGAGTAGCACGGTCTTTTGGGCGATAGGGCCAGGCGCCAGACTCGAGAGAGTTCAGTCGGCGCGATCCTTTACACGCACTACGAGTGCCGTCCCCTGTCTGCTACCTTTAGGACGCCCGGCGATTCCGATCGACATTACGGCATTTTGATACCACTGGTCCGCCTTAAAAACCGCCCGCCTGGCCTTGTCCTTGGCCGGCCGCGCCCGCGAAAGCGATTTTCTGGCGCTTGTTGACCTCGAAGTAACATTCTTTGACATCTTTCCACCCGCTTCCCTCGTACCCCTTACAGACATCTTAGCAGGCGTACCGTCGCGGTCACCAGAGGGGCGCGAAAGAGGCTAGTAAAAAAGAGCCGCGCCAGCCCCGATCGTAACGCTTTGATTCTTAAGTGACTTCACTGGAAGTCGCGACCTTCCCCGGCGATAGCGCTGTCATGACGCAAGTCAATCGAAATTTTTCGCCTGGGTCGTCCGGTCCATCGCATAATCACGTTGAGGGTGTACCGCCAATCAGCTTATGGGTGTCGCAGAGAGGCGCTGCGCCAGAGGGCAAAGACGGAGACTAAGAGAATGAAGCCGCGAATTGTTGCAGGACTGATGATGTCGGCGACCCTTGGCTGCGGTGTTGCCGCGACCACCAGCACTGTGGCTACGGCCCAGCTTTTTCGGAGTCCTGACAGCAACGAAAGCCCGTTGCAACGGCTGTTCGGCTTCAGTTCGTCGCCGACACAACGTACGCTGGTGAGCTTTCCCGCGTCGTACCGGCCCGGCTCGATTGTTATCAGCACCTCAGGGCGGCGGCTCTACTATGTGAACGCACCCGGCCAGGCGATAAGCTACGGTATCGGGGTGGGCCGGGTTGGCTTCACTTGGACCGGCACGCATACCGTGACAATGAAGCGGGAATGGCCGGACTGGACGCCACCGAGCCAGATGCTGCACCGGCGCCCCGACCTGCCGCGGCACATGGTGGGCGGTATCGAAAACCCGCTGGGCGCGCGTGCAATCTATCTTGGGTCTTCGCTCTATCGCATTCACGGCTCGAACGAGCCCGAGACCATCGGCCAAGCGGTCTCGTCAGGGTGCTTTCGCATGACCAACGAGGACGTGATCGACCTCTATAATCGCGTAAGAGTGGGTGCCAAGGTGGTGGTATTGCAGTGAATAACCTGTCTGTCGTGACGGGCGGTCTGCATCGCCGGTTGGGCGGCCTTTGTGGTCGCCCTACCGCGCGCCTGCCTGCCCAAACCAGCCCCAAAGCGCGTCCGCCTCTGCGGAGAACCTTCGGTTGCGTGGCGATTTCCCACCCTATGCCATTCCAGACGAATCGCGTGAGAGCCCCTTGGCGGCAAGCTCGTCGAGGTAGGCTCGCCACATGCGCCCTTGGTCGCGTCCGAGCCTGGCAAGGTAGTCCCAGCTGAAGATTCCCGTCGAGTGCATATCGTCGAATAACAACCGCACCGCGTAGTTGCCGACGGGCTGGACCTCGAGGATCGTGATATTGCGCTTGCCACCGATCGTCTTGCGCTCGCTTGGAGAATGCCCTTGGACTTCAGCGCTCGGGCTGTGGACGCGCAGAAATTCCGCAGGAAATTCGAACGCGTTGCCATCATCGAACACGACCGTGAGAGCGGCTTTGTCCTTGCGAAGCCTCAGTTCAGTGGGCCACGTTGCGCTTCTTTCCGTTCCGGACCCCATCTTGGTCTCCTGAGTTAGATCGCTTGCGATTGCTCAACCGCGCGCCGCGCCGGTCGCCTGGGGAGAAAGGCAGGACCTTCTCAACGAGCGGGGGCCCGCGGTCGCAAGACCTCCCGCATGCAGGCTCGACACACTATATTGCGAATTGCCTATTTGCCGCGGAAGTGGTTCCCTGGAACAGGCAGCATCCGTAAGAAATGGGTCCTCCAAAATGTCGGGGTACGAACAGGCGGGGACGGTCGAGTTCGAGCGCGCCGCGACGGTGGCACCGCAGCCGTTGATCGATCCGTTCAGCCGCGCCATCACCTACCTTCGCGTGTCGGTCACGGACCGTTGCGATTTCCGCTGTGTCTACTGCATGTCGGAAGACATGACCTTCCTGCCCAAGGCCGACATTCTCTCGCTTGAAGAGCTTGACAGGCTCTGCTCGGCGTTCATTGCCAAGGGGGTGCGCAAGCTGCGACTTACCGGGGGCGAACCGCTGGTGCGACGCGGCATCATGACACTTGTCGCCTCGTTGGCGCGCCATCTTCGATCGGGCGCGCTCGACGAGCTTACGCTAACCACCAACGGCTCCCAGCTGCGGAAATACGCGGCCAACCTCGCAGATCACGGGGTCAGGCGCATCAATGTCTCGCTCGACACCCTCGCGCCGACGAAGTTCCGCGCGGTGACGCGTTGGGGCGACCTCGATCAGGTTCTCGACGGTATCAAAGCGGCGCAGGAGGCCGGGCTCGCAATAAAAATCAACGCGGTGGCCCTCAAGGGCGTGAACGAGGACGAATTCGAGACCCTCACGCGCTGGGCGCATGGCGAGGGGATGGATCTGACCTTCATCGAAGTCATGCCGCTCGGCGATATCGGCGTTGGCCGCCTCGACCAGTATCTGCCGCTCTCGATCGTGCGGGCGCGGCTTGCCGAGCATTTTACCCTCGATGAGATCGATTACCGAACTGGCGGTCCGGCCCGTTATGTGCGGGTCGCCGAGACCGGCGGGCGGCTCGGCTTCATTACGCCGCTGACGCACAATTTCTGCGAATCCTGCAACCGCGTGCGAGTCACCTGCACCGGCACGCTGTTTATGTGCCTCGGCCAGGAGGACGCTGCCGACTTGCGCAGCGTGCTGCGCGCCTCGGAGGGCAATGACCTGCTCTACGCCGCGATCGACGAGGCGATCACCCGCAAGCCCAAAGGCCACGACTTCGTGATCGACCGCCGCCATAAGCGCCCTGCCCTGGCGCGGCATATGAGCGTCACCGGCGGCTGACCTATTCGGTGTTTGCTCGCTTTGCGGCAAAGTGCCTGGCATGAGCTGTGTAACCTGATTGCCGGATCCACCTTTATTCGTGTGCGGCATGTGCGTCGGCTTGTGCATCGACGACACACTGGGGATGTCCTCCAAATGCTCACGGCTGATGGGTGCGAATGAAGCGAACGGGCGGCCTCACTGCGGGTATCATCGGCTTTTTTGCGGGTGACCGGCGAGCAGTAACTCCCGAGGTATATGTCGGTGCCACGGCCCGGGCAGCAAAAACCGTGCAATAGTAACCAACGCACTCAACCGGCCAGCTTTCTGCTGCAAAGTTCCGATTGACGCCGCGGCCGTTGTCTGGATTAAAAGAGTCCGACTGCGCGTGTGTGGGGCCGCAAATCGCTCTTGCGCCTCGGCGGCGGAAGACAAGCAAACCAAAACGCCGGGCCTATCGAGGGAACGACAATTGGGCGGATTGCTGAAGTTCAGCCGCATCGTCGATCAAATCAACGCACAATTCGGCGTGGTGGCGAATTGGCTCGTGCTGCTGGCGTGCTTGGTGAGCGCCGGCAACGCAGCCGTGCGCTACGGCATCAACGGCATGCTTGCCCTCGCGGCCGATGTGCCATGGCTGCACGGGCTCGCGACGGGCATCGGGTGGTATGGCAACAACGCCAACGCCTTCCTGGAATTGCAATGGTACATGTTC
>JASHYD010000427.1 GCA_030043175.1 Xanthobacteraceae bacterium
TACGCCAAAATGAAGTCGGGGAAGGCTAGTTTTCGCATGGTGCTCACCATGCAATCGTGACCAATTGTTCCCGCAATGACGAATGCGATCTTTGCGGCAACTGGTAAGGCCTCGCTGCAGCCGCCAATACAGGTGGTCTCTCAGTAGCAACGACAGTGAGCATCTGAAAACGTAGCGTTTCCAAGGGGCGAAGAGGCGGTCTTCGGCCGGCCCACTCTTGAAGATCTCCGCCAGGACCTACGTGCCGTTATCAAGATATGCCGGCCGGACTGGGACATCACAACGCCCGAAACTCATCTCGAATTTTAACACGCTGTCCTGGCCTGTCCCCGTATTCGGTTGGCGACCGGCGCTCGGCTAACTAATAACGTTTCGACCGAGAATTGGCCAGTGTTCCATCGATGAGCTTTGCAAGCGTTTGGCACGGCCAAATTCCGTTCGAATGGTCTCGACGTTGCTCAGGTGTCATTGAAGCGTCAAAGCGCGACCCTACCGGGCGCGGCCGCGGTGATGTGCGCGGCAACCGGACAACGATGAAGCCATTATAACTGGTGCCGCAGCGCGTTCGCCGCGGGGCACGTCAAACGCCAAGTTACGCCTGAGGGCGCATAATCAAGGTCGACCTTACCGCCTATGGTCTGTTCAGTCATCGTTTCCATAACCGTACTGCCAAACCCGCGCCGCTGCGGCCGACACACGGGCGGCCCATCGTGCTCGGTCCAGCTTATGGTCAATGTGTCGCCGTCGGTCCCCCAACCGATATCGATGTAACCCGTATCGCTCGAGAGTGCTCCGTATTTCGCGGCATTAGTGGCGAGTTCGTTGAGCGCGAGCCCGATGGCTTGTGCCGAAGCTGGGCTCAGGCACAGCTTTGCACCTCGCATGACGATACGAGAACCAATGAGGTCGGCGTAAAGCGAGAGTTGAGCGCGTGCCAAATCCCCGATTTCGACTCCATGCCATTCGCTTCGGACGAGCAGGTCCTGATAGGCGGCAAGCGCCCGAATGCGCTCGGAGAAGCGCTCGACGTAATCTTCGGGACTATCGGCGACCGTCTGGTGAGCGATAGCATCCACTACGCCGAGCATATTCCTGGCGCGATGGTTGACCTCGCGCATGAGGAGGTGCAGCTTTTCCTCGTACTCTTTGCGTTCGGTAATATCCGCTAAAGTGCCGACGAGGCTGACGGCCCGTCGGTCACGCCCATCGCCCTCAAAATAGGCGAGGCCCAGGTTCTGCACCCAGCGCACCTCGCCGTCTCCCCGACGGATCCGGAACTCGAGCCCGAAGCGCCTCGGCTCGGCAGGATCGAGCACATCGTTAGGACAAGCCCAAGCCCTCCCCGCGTCGTCCGGGTGCACCCAACTCATGAACTCTTCGAGAGCGGCCCCATCCGCGAGAACGCCCAAGATTTCTTTGCACCGCGCATCGAAGGAAAAGGCCCTGCGGAACGGATCGTACTGCCATGATCCAAGCTGTGCTGCGTCAAGGGCATGTTGTAGACTGATCGGAGGGCACGGCGACTGATCCGGGTCGACAGCGGATACACGGGAAATCATGGCTACTCGCTCCGTCCCGGCCTCGCGCCAGACCGAGCCGTACAGCATTGCCCGGCACAATGGATACGGGGGTCGGATCCGCTATTGGACGCCAGGCGTTGGCTGACCCTCGACGGGCCGGATGTTGCCCCCATGGTCAGTTCGTAGTTCCGTGGCGTCGGAACGCCGGAAGTGGAGCAGCACGCCCCGTTTCCTAGCGGCTACGGCGACGTGTCGGCGGCCGCGCAACGGAAAGGGATCGGGGACCTGGCTGTCGCGGCAAGTCCACGCGCTGATGGGCAGGACTGCCGGGCATTCCAACAGATCACAAGTTTTTGCCTTCTTCGATGCTTGCGAGCCGGCAACGCAATTCTGCAACACCCTGGCCGACCCAGCGCGCGCTTTTGGGCAAGCTGGAAGAACTGGCGCGGCGTCTCGTCTCCGGCGATATGGCGTTCTCCTTCTTCGGGAGCCATCGCCAGGTGCGGTCGCCATCGAGTCGCGCGCGCCCGCGCCTTGGAAGCGATGAGCACTTCAGCATAGCCCCTCCGCTGCGCGCTCCAACGCATTCGCCGCCGGGCACGTCAGTCGCCACGCCAGACCTGATGGTGCGTAATCGAGTTCGACATCACCACCAAGGGTCAGCCTTGCCATAGCATCAATGACTGTGGTGCCAAATCCCTGCCGCTGCGGCGGTCGCACGGGCGGGCCGTTGCGCTCCTTCCAGCTCATCATGAAGGCACCTGCTTCCGACTTCCAGCCTACATAGACGCAGCCGGCGTCCGTCGAGAGCGCGCCGTATTTCCCAGCATTGGTCGCAAGTTCGTGGAGTGCGAGACCGACAGCCTCGGCGGCAGCCGAATTCAATTGCAGCTTGGGGCCGCGGACAACAATTCGAAACCCGACAAGGTCAGCAAGCGGTAGGAGCTGGGCGCGCACTAACTCCTCCAGATCGGCTCCCGCCGCTTGTCGTGACCCCAGCAGGTCCGGGGGAGAGAGCGCGGGTCTGACCGATACCGCGATCATGGTCGAGGAACTTTACGCGGTGAACGCCAGCGTAGCTCTGACGCTGATCGGAACCGTTCTTGGACTATTGCCGCTCTTGATCGGCGGCACGGACGAGCAGCGGGGTCGGCTGCTGCTCCCATTCTTGAAACAAGCGGGGGCGCCGCTGGCGGCGTTTTGCGCCACCGAACCGGGGGGCAGTGCCAATGTTGCATCGCCGCCGCCTGGCGAGGGCGTTCGCACCACAGCGCGATTCTCGGGCGACAGATGGATCATCCAGGGCCGCAAGAGCTGGGTTTCCTCCGCCACGGGTTGGGATCGCAAAGGCGCGGACCTTCTGTCGGTACTCTGCCGCACCGATCCTGATGCTCCTGCTGACCGGGGTATCTCGATCATACTGGTGGAGGGTCCAGTATCAGGCCTTGTCTTCGAGCGTGCGATCGATTCGGTGGGACATCGTGCGCACCTCTTGCCGCAGTTCGCGCTCGAAGGGGTTAGCGTGCCGGGAGATAATGTTCTGGCAAGCCTCGGCGGTGGTCTTGCGTTGACTGCAGCCAGTTTTATGGGTGCGGCCGCTTTAGTCGGAGTCTTCGCGGTGGGCGTGATGCGGATGGCGTTCGATTTCGTGCTGGGTTTCGCACATAACGAGAGGCGAGGCGGCATTCATCCCATCATCGAGCATCAAGCGGTCGGGTATGCACTGGCGGATGCAAAGATGGCGATCGAGGCGACTCGCTCCCTCTGCTGGCGCGCATGCCAGGCGGTCGATTTGCAATCGCCTGCCGCAGAGGAATTGGCGATCGAGGCAAAGGTCTATGGCTCGGAGACGGCCGTACGGGTGCTAACGAATCTCATGCGCGTCGTGGGAGTGGAAAGCTATGATCACGCTCTCCCGCTGGGACGTCTGCTGCAGGATGCGCTCGCGCTTCCTCTCTTTGGCGGAGGCAATGTCGGCGTCCGACGTCGACGGTTCCACGCGATCTTGCAACGACCGGAATACGATCCGCTCGCAGCCTGCAGCCAGGTTGAGGCCTGAGCCTCTATAGCTAGACGATTGAAATTCGGCGTCTTATGGCCGTTCCGAAAAGATCGATGCTGACGCCACTGCCGTAGAATCCGCGATCTCGTCGGCCGGACCGATGGTGGCGGCCTTTCGGTCGACCCAATCCGCATTCCACGCGCGTCCAGGTAGCGCTGAAGGGTCAGTGTCGCGATCGATCATCGAGGCTCATGAAGGCGCCGTGTTTCCTCACCTGTGGGGAACTCATCGGCGACTGCAGTGTTAGGTTTTTCGAGGTGTCGCGAGCGGGCTGGGTCAAAGCGACGCAAGCAAAATGGCCTACACTCCAAAGACAGTGATCGTGACCGGCGGTTCGCGTGGCATAGGTTCAGGCGCCGTAAAGGCGTTTCTCGACCGGGGTTACAATGTTGTTGCAACTTCGCGCGACATCACCAGGTCGAAAGAACTGCCTTCGTCGTCCAAGCTGGCCTTGGTGGATGGCGATCTAGGGGAAGCTGGTACTGCCGCACGAGTGGCGGAAACAGCTGTCAGCAAATTCAACTCGATCGACGCCCTGGTAAACAATGCGGGGATATACTTCACCAGGCCCTTTGCCGATTATACAGCCGATGACATTAAACGGCTCGTTTCCACCAATCTCGAAGGGTCCATTTACATAACTCAGCTCGCGGTCAAGCAGATGCTGGCGCAAAAATCAGGCGGAAGCGTCGTCAGCATCACCGCCTCGCTGGCTGATAATCCGATTGCAGGCGTAAATGCCTCAGTGGCGATGATGACCAAAGGTGGTCTCAACGCGATGACGCGCAGTCTCGCCATCGAATATGCAACAGACGGCATCCGCGTGAATGCGGTTGCGCCTGGAGTGGTCGATACGCCGCTGCACAAGACTGATCCGAAGGACTTGCTGAAAAGGCTATCCCCAATGGGAAGCATTTCGACAGTTCACGAGATCGTGGATGCCGTGATTTATCTGTCTGAGGCTCTGCACGTTACTGGGGAGGTGCTCCACGTGGACGGTGGTTCGCACATTGGCAAATGGTAAGCGGCGAAGTATGCGGCCGGCAGCGCCGAACAGGGTGGAAGCGCAACTGCGGTGCGGAATGACCGGTTCGGGTCATAAGCGGGAGCGCCGACCACGTCGACGGCCTGTCTCGCAAACGGCCGGTGTACCTCAGTAAGCGGACCCGCGCCGGGCCGGCCGGGTGGGGTCAGCCATGGCCATGCAGCGAAGTCCCAACATGTCCACAGCCATGTCACAGCGGAAACTCCCCGCAAGGCGTTTGGTGCCATCATTCTGGGCCGTTGCCGTCGGGAGGTGCCGTGAATATTCTTGATCTCATCGACTAATTCCCAAGAGAATCTCATCTTGGTTCGGTGCAACGTCAGGGGTTGGCTTCGCACCCGGCCTCTGAATGGAGGAGGCAAAAACATGAAACGAATTGCTTTCGGCGTCGTGTTGTCAGTCTTCGCCCTTTCCACCGCCCTGGCTCAGGAGACCTGTTCAAGCAAGGCAGTGGGGAAGGATGGCAAGCCCCTCGCCGGCGCCGCGCTCAAGAGCTTCATGACAAAGTGTACGAAGGATGCTTGTGAGCCGAAGGCATTCGACAAGAATGGCAAGCCGCTCGCAGGAGCAGCAAAGGCAAGCTTCATGAAGAAATGCGAAAGCGAAGCATAGGTAGATAGGTCGCTTTCCAGGGGCCGCCACTTCCGCTTGGGGTCATAAGCGGGAGCGCCGACCACGTCGACGGCCTGCCTCGCGCACGGCCGGTGTACCTCAGTAAGCGGACCCGCGCCGGGCCGGCCG
>JASHYD010000428.1 GCA_030043175.1 Xanthobacteraceae bacterium
ATGGCATGGACGAAGTTTGAGGGGACGCCGCTCTTCGTTGAAAGCAGCCTGATCCTTTGCACGCCCTTTAACGAGGTGATCGCGGTTGATCCCGGTACTGGCGCCCAGAAGTGGCGGTTCGACCCGAAAGTCACGCTCGAACGCCCCGCGAATCGCCATAACTGCCGCGGCGTGGCCTACTGGGTTGACGAGCAAGCGCCTGCCGGCGCCGCGTGCCGGTCGCGCATCTTCATGGGCACCAACGACATGCGCGTGATCGCCCTTGATGCCACAACCGGTGCAACCTGTTCCGGGTTCGGTACTGCCGGCGAACTCAAGATCGATGCTGGCATGCCGCTCGAGTGGCCCGGTGAAATGTCGATTACCTCCCCACCCGTCGTTGTGCGAGGCATCGTCGTTGTCGGCTCGTCGATCGCCGACAATGTGCGAGTGAAGGCGCCCCGGGGAACCGTTTGGGCCTTCGACGCGCGCACAGGTCAGGTGCGCTGGACGTGGGACCCGCTCGTTCACGATGGCATTGACGCCGGCCATGCCAATGTCTGGGCGCCGATGTCCGCCGACGAGGAGATGGGTCTGGTCTTCCTGCCGACCTCCTCGCCGAGCCCGGATTTCTGGGGCGGCAAGCGTCCGGGAAATAACGAGCACGCCGGCTCGATCGTGGCGCTGCGTGCGGAGACAGGAGAGTTGGTGTGGGGTTTCCAAACGGTGCATCACGACGTGTGGGACTATGATCTGCCGGCTCAGCCGACCGTTGCGCACATCGACACCGAGGCAGGTGGACGCGATGTCGTGGTCCAGCCGACCAAGCAGGGGTTCCTGTTCGTGCTCGACAGGGGGACGGGCGAGCCGGTATGGCCGGTCGAGGAACGTGCGGTGCCCCAGGGCGGCGCCGACGGTGAGCAGCTTTCGCCGACGCAGCCGTTTCCGACCCACGTGCCGCCGCTGGTGCCCCAGCGCATCTCGCCCGACGACGCCTTTGGCCTGTTCAGTCGCGCTTGCCATGCCAAGCTGGCCCGCGCCCGCAACGATGGGCTTTACACACCGCCCTCGACGCAAGGCACATTAGTGTTCCCGTTCACCGGCGGCGGCGTGAACTGGGGCGGTGCCTCCTTCGATCCGGTTAACCAGATTTTGTATGCGAACACCTCGCGGGCAGTGCACATCGTCACGCTGATTCCAGCGATCGAGGCTCGCCCCTCGGCCGAGGCCCACGCCTTTAGGCGTGCCGTGGGAGAAGATTTCGGTCCGCAGCGCGGCGCCCCCTTCGCAGTAACACGGTCCATCGCGAGCTCGCCGCTTGGTACGCCGTGCAACCCCCCGCCCTGGGGCGCACTCGTAGCAGTCGATCTCAACGCGGGCAAAATCCTGTGGCAGTCAACAGTTGGCACCACGGAGGATCAGGCCCCGCTCGGCATCGCGTTTCATTGGGGGATGCCGCTCGTCAACGGGGTGCTGGTGACCGGCGGCGGACTCGTTTTCACGGGAGCGATGGATGCCTATCTGCGTGCCTTCGATGCCAAGTCAGGGGCGGAGCTTTGGCAGGGCAGATTGCCGGTGCCGGCGATAGCCAACCCCATGACCTACCTGTGGGGCGCAGAGCAATACGTGGTGATAGCCGCGGGCGGCCACTCCGAGGCCGGCACCTCGATCGGCGACAGCGTCGTGGGCTTCCGCTTGCCGCGAGCCGGTGAAGCGCCCTCGCTGTGGTCACGCACCATCGATCGGCCTGGCGGCCGATTTTACTACTCAGTCGTCGCGTTGATGACGACGACACTCCTGGTTTTCCTGGCGTGGATGCTCCTGCGGCGCAGGCGAAGGCACCGCGTTTCCGTTCAGACTTAATATCCGTTCTGCTTTGTCCTCGCCCTAAACCAAGCAAAAAATGGCTACTTATATTAGACGCCAAGGATTGCTAACTCCGTCGCCCTCCTTGGGTGGGCGAAATGAGCAAGAATCGGGGGAGGGGGCGACAACAAGGTCGCCCCTACAGTCACAATGTCGGAGAAATTCCGCTACTGCGCGAAGCAGTAGAACAATCCGTTGCCGCCGGTGGCGATGAGGTCGGTCTGACTGCAGCCGCGTGATTGATGTGTCGAATTCCAGGAATGCGCGAAATCGTTGTTGGCGAGGCCCGTCCGGTCAATATGCCCCAGCATCGCCTTGCCGAATTCGCTGCTCGACCAATTGTTGCAGGTCATGTTCATGTTGCCGGGAAATGCCCGCCCATCGCGATCGGAGCCGGTCAGGGCATCGTGCCAAACGGGGGTAAATCCCACTCCAGCAACCAGGGCGCCGCGCTCCGTGAGTGCGGTCTCCCGGTTTAGCTTGTTGTCGGCAGAGTGGAGGTCGTCGACATTGCGGGCGATGACGATGCCTTTTGCGTTCTGCCACGGGCCGCTGCCGATGCGATCACGCGCATTGATGGCCTTAGCGGTCGGGCTTTCGGCAGTGCTGAGATAGGCGTGCCAGGTCTTGTTCCCGGCGCCTGCTGTAGCCGCCAGTTGCTGACAATGGGCGTCCGCACCCTCGAGGCCGCCAAGATCGCCGCCTTTGCCAAGCGAAGTGCTGGTGACGAAGAAGCTCATATTGGGCGCCTGCGGCACCTGTTGCGCCTGCGCGCCGCTACCCGCGCAGAACACCAACACAGTCGCGGACGCGAAACATGAAAAACGCCAGGTCTCCTTCATTGGTCGTCCTCCGTTTGCTTGCTTGATGTTGCCCGCCGCGGGGCCGGCCCGGGGCGGTTTGACGATGTTTTTGACCCTCGCAGGTGTCATCGGCGAAACTTCAGCGGCTTGCAATCTCTCGGCGGCTCGGGTCGTCGATTCATCTTCAGCGGAACCCTCGCTCTGCTTCCTGCCCGCGCAACGCCACACAAACGGCCGGCAGCAAGAACAGGGTGAGCACGGTCGACGTGATGGGCTCGCCAATCGAATGGCAAGCGGCTCTTGAATCTCGGCTCCCATTAACTGCGTCGATCGACATTGGCACAAAACCAAGCGAAGCAACAAGCGCCGTCGGAAGACAGGCCGGACGATTCGAATAAATAGCACGCCAGTGACACCTTCACCGAGGTCCAATCGGCAGCAAATAGATCGAGAACAGGCCCGTTGGCCACGCCAGAAACCGCGATGCGGCCATCTGCCTGCCGACAGATTGCGAATGGCTAAGCCGGACTTGCCGGATGAGATACTCTAGAGGAGTATGCTTGGGCTGAGCATGGCTAAAGCCAGTTGTCGGATCGTTTCGCCGAGTTATGCTTGGGTACCCAAGCAAGGCGAGCCCGAAACTTTGCCGGACGCGATAGCCTTGGAGGAGTAGACCTCAGTGCCGGCGCGGACAGAGGTTCGGCGAGGGCGCACTACAACGGCTGGTAGATTTTCAATGCCGATATTCGAGCTTGCCGGCGAACGGCCGGAATTTCCCGCGGATGGACAATACTGGATCGCCGAAACCGCGGTCGTGATCGGCCGCGTGCGCCTGAAATCCGAAGCCAGCGTATGGTGGGGCGCGGTGCTGCGCGGCGACAACGAGTGGATCGAGATCAGCGAACGCTCCCAGATCCAGGACAATGCGACCCTGCACACCGATCCAGGTTTTCCGCTCACCATTGGCCGCGATTGCGTGATCGGGCACAACGTCGTGCTGCACGGCTGTACGGTCGGCGGCGGCAGCCTGATCGGCATGGGGGCGATCCTTCTCAACGGGGCGCGGATCGGGGCGAATTCGATCGTCGGCGCCGGCGCGGTGGTGACCGAGGGCAAGACGTTTCCCGATAACAGCCTCGTGGTCGGTGCCCCGGCCCGCCTTCTCCGTACGGTCGATGAGAAGGCGGCCGAGATGATTGCCAAAGGCGCCGATGTCTATGTGCGGCGCTGGCGACATTATGCCCGCGCGCTAAGGAGAATCGGATGAGCGGACGACGATGATAGGGGATTTCGCAGATTCAGAATCGTATCGAGCGCGGCCGCCGCGGGGGTCTTAAGTGTTTGATTTCGAAACGATGCGGATGACCGGCCGCTCGGGGCGCGGATCGACCACCACCAAAGCGCCGTTGGGGATGACCTGGGTAATATCGCAATCGAAACCCGAGATCATCGTGAAGTCCGCGAATGCGGCGCCCTGGACCATGATGGGGTTGACGGTGTTTAGCACGAGGGCTTCCGGCATTACGCCGCGCGCCTTCATTTCGTGCAGCATCCATGCCGTTGCAACGCCGCCTTTGGCGGCATCGAGCACCAGCACCCGGCCGACATAGCTCTCGCCGGCGAGCTTGTGTTCGGGCCGCGAGAAGACGCCGCGCACCCGGTCGAGATCGTAACGCGCCGAGAACCCGTCCTTGGCAACGAGTGCGTGACCTTGCCGCCTCACGCCCATTCCGGCCGCGGCATAGAAAACCCTATCGCCTATGCCGTGATCCCCGCTGTTCATCAGAGTCTCCGCGTTGGAAATCCCGTTCTTCAGGACGGGGAGGAAGCGCCGGTGGCCGGGCGTAGCAATGGCCTCCGCGCGATGGAGAAGTTTGCACTACTTGGCGCTGACTGCGTAGGCAATGCCCCACTCTCAAAGAGCCGCCGCCACGAACTTCCGGGTGAGCAAGCTCAAACAGGCAGAGAACCTTCGCGACGGCAATTCCGCTGGTCCGTTGCCGGGGTCGAGCTTCACTCGGACCAGCTGGCCATCGCCCCCGACACGGTCCTTCGAGCGGATCGTGAATGGGTAGCGGTGATCGACAACCGCCCGGTCGCGTTCGAGAAACAGGCGACGCCTCTCGCCGCACGGCATGACCGGCCGCTTGCGCTGATCGAGGACGAATACCGACAATTTCGCTCCTAAACTTTGCCCCTACGGGCACTGGTGACGACGAGCCCACCGCCTAGAGGCTGGGGCAAAAGCCCAGCCTGCAGGCCGCCTTCAGGCGGGGGATGGGTCACATCGGAATCCTTCCGCCGGCGCAGGCGGCCTCGATGCAGGCCTCCATGGACAACAGTGCCGGTGTGTAACCGTATCCGCCGATGATGTTGGTCAGCTTGGCGGAGTTCGTCGCCAGCCGCTGCCACCCGTTCGCCTTCGCCATCTCGCGGGCGTAGCTTTGGTAGAAACATAGCCCTGACAGCACCGTGCCGCCCGCCGCCTCGATCCGCGCCGTGAGGCCGAGGCGGTCGGCGTCCGGCTTGACCTGCGGGCTGGTGACAACGAGAAGCGGGATGGTCGCGCGTCGGCCATCGACGAGTTCGGTGACGCGCTGCATTTCCATGAGGCTGAGCTGCGGCGCGGAGAATACGACCACATCGACCTTCTCGACGTTTTGCCTGTAGCTGCGCTGGAACGCGCGAACGTCGCACTCGCCGACTTCGAAAGCATCCCTTGCGGTTCCGGGAATGACGACTTCGTCGAGTCGCTGCGCCTCGGGTGTTATGCCGGCCATGTGAAACAGCGCGACCGAACCGTAACTTGCGAGCGCCGCTCCGAAATACTTCATTTCGTCTGAGCCAGGGACGCGCTCGATGCCCACCAGAACGGGAACCTGCCAATAGTCGCCACTAAGGCGCCCCACAATCCCGCCAAGCGCGCCCCAGTCGTTGAATGCGCGCGGAGTCCACGTCACATTGACGGTAAGAGTTGCCCGGCGCCGCTCATCGAGGTGGTAGCCGTAGCGCGGCGTCCGGCCCGTCAGCCCCGCACTCAAGGCCGACGGTCCGCCCTCGAAGTTCGAGCGGGCGCCACACACGCTGTTCGAATAGATGACGACCCCGGTGTCGCCGTAGGCGACATGTTCGCCCCGCACCGGCGGCATGATCGTCTGGTAATTGATGCAGGTATCCGCCATCAGCACGCCAAACGCGTCAAGCGCCACGATCGCCCGGCGTTCGAGCTCGAGCATCCACGATTCGTGTTTGAGCCGATCGGCGGCGGCAAAATCGGTGCCGCGAGGGTCGGTGATCGTGGGAACGCGGACACGCCGATGTTGGGGCGGCAGGGCGGCCAGGCGTTCGAGCCATTCGACACCTGCCACCCCGAGCGACTCGGTGTCCGCCATCACATGGGCTTGGCTCACCTCCACGAAATCGCGGGCTCCGAAATAACATCCGACCCGGATCTGATGATCAATCGCCCATTGCAAAGCGGGGCCGAGTTCGCCGGCGCGCATCGCCTCTTCCTCGTCCGTCAGCCGCATCTCGTCGCGCTCACGATGAGGTGATCTCCCGACAGCGACGTTTTCAACATTGAAAATAGTTCCTTAACCGCATTGCTTCATCATCGTTGTGAGGGGTCTGCTGCTGTCATCAACAAGTGCGGCGTTGCGCTCGAACCCTCGACTGCACACCGCGGTCGTTTCATAGCAGCCTCTCGCCTATGCAGCGTGGAGTAGGACGATGAAGACCATAGTTGCCAGTTTCCTGGGATTGATTGCACTCGTGACGTTCGCCGGCGGCTCTCCTGTACATGCCGATGCCCTTGAGGCAGAGCCTCTGGCTTTATCGATCCCGCCGGGCGCCGGTACAAACGCCGTCGAGAGCTTGGAGGATGGGCACTGCGCATTTTACAGCGATGGTGCGGACAACTGCATCGTCAATGTGCAGCCTGAGGTCAATAGGCAGCCCGAGGCGGTCGATCAGTCGTCAACCGCCGTCAGCGAATCCGATCCATCAGCAGATGACCCCACGCCGGCAGTTCGATTTATGGACGCCATTCCGGTTATGGTTGTCCAGACGGTGACGATCGCAGCTTTCGGAGCCGATGCCGGGGACCGCGAAGGAACATCATCCGCACAACCGATACCCGTGCCTGCGACTGAACCCGTGTTGGATCACGATGCCAAAACCACGACCGGTGCGATTGTGGAGCCAACCGGGCAATCTGCCGATGCCATTCGGGTCGCGATTGTCCAATCCGCGACGGTTGTAGTTGCTTCTCAAGACGCAAGTGGCGATGAACCCTCTCCGGTGGAATTGCGACCGCCGCCGACAGCACCGAGCTCGACCCTCGAAGCGAAAAACGTGGATGACCTGCAATGACATTGCCAACTAATTGTGCGGCACGGTTGTTGCCTCACGATTGTTGCGCCGTGGCGGGGACCAGGTTCCCCGCCGCTTTATTGACGCTAGGCCCGACGGGCGCCGTCCTACAAACGCCATGCCATTCAAGCTGTCTGCATCGTCGGGAGGGACGTCGAAAGGCTTGAGCGACCGTCTATCGCGTGTTCTGTCGCCGAAAGCGCGTCGTTGACCGCTCAATGAGCGTCGCCGGTCGGCGCCGCCCGGCAGAAGCTTTATCGGTCCGATTTTGAGAGTCCGCCATTGGCTTCTTCCTCGTCGACAAGGTCTTTGATCATTTCTGGACGAGACTGTCAGGCTTGGTTATTGCGAGGAGTAATCCATTGCAACACCACAGCGATTTGTCCCCTCCCAAACAGCTTGCCGATGATTGATTGACCCACCACAATGCCAGGTCCGCTCCGCCTCTGGACGATGCGGTCGATGGTCAGCTCTGCCGCTACCGCCTTTCTCGCCATTTCTTTAGTTGCTAGCATTACAGCCACTCCGGTGGGCCGGACGCTGTAACCATCTCCACGCCAGAAAGGCGGAGCCTTGCCCCGAGCCTTCCGGGTTACCAGGCTCTCGCCCGAACGGGACTGACTACGTTGAAATGCCGGTTGACGACCGACGTCCGAATGCTTCGTTAAGTTCGGACCTCTCGAAAGCGAAGCAGCAGATAAGCCCGGATAGGTCGAAACGGGCTTCGCTTAAGCGCCGGTACTCAACATTATCGAGGGGAGATGCACCTCAGGGTGCGCGAGGCCCCTCACGGGCGACGAGGGAGCGGCCTTAACAAGCCACTCCTGCTTTCCTCCCCACGCCTGAAGGCGGGGGTATTCGGCGCGAGTTCTTGATGACGGAGCGGAACATGAGGAGCAGACAGGCATTGTATTTAAGCGCCGCCACAACGGTATTGGCGGCATTCGCGGCTGCCGCGCCGACGCAAGTGCGGGCACAGGCAGCTGCGATTACGATCGATAGCGACGATATCGGTGGGGTCGTCAGTGGACCGCGCGGGCCCGAGGCGGGCGTATGGGTGATCGCTGAGACCAACGATCTCGCAACCAAGTTTGCCAGGATCGTGGTGACCGACGATCAGGGCCGCTTTGTGATTCCGGATCTTCCCAAGGCGAATTACACCATCTGGGTGCGCGGCTACGGGCTCGTTGATTCGCCCAAGGTCCAGAGCGCTCCCGGCAAGCTCGTCAATCTTACTGCGACGCCGGCACCGACCGCCGCGGCGGCGGCAGAATACTACCCCGGTATGTACTGGTACTCGATGCTTGAGATACCGGCGAAGGATCAGTTTCCCGGCACCGGTGCCAAGGGCAACGGCATTCCGGAATTCATGAAGTCGCAAAACTTCTGGATCGACACTGTGAAGAATGCCTGCCAGTCATGCCACGCGCTCGGCTCGAACGGCATCCGCCATCTATCCTCG
>JASHYD010000429.1 GCA_030043175.1 Xanthobacteraceae bacterium
TTATGGTCCAAAATCAAAAAAAACCGGACAGGTATTGGTGCGCACCCCGGAGCGCAAAAAGGCCACTGATTCCAGTCGCGAAAATCGGCTATGTCAGGAGTTCTGAATTTATAGCTGTCGATCGTCCCCTGCCGTATCTGCTCGATATGGGCAAGCTGGTGCGCGAAATCGTCCGGGTGACTGATTTCCCGCAACGACGTGTTAACGAGTTGGTCAATTGGCCAGCCGATAATGCGGCAGAACGTCCCGTTGGCCCGTAGCCAGCGAAGTTCAGGGCTGAGGTGGGCGATGCCGACCGGCGCATTTTCGAACGTGGCCCGGAACCGTACCTCGCTTTCGGCGAGAGCGCGCTTTGCCGCAATCTGCTCGGTAATCAACTCGCTAAACAGCAGCGCGCCCCCAATCCGGTCGTCAGCAGTGCGCCACGGCTTCATCGACCATCGCACGCATTCGGTGTTGCCATCCTGATGCGCTACGACGTCCGCCCCTTCGGCCAGTTCCTCGCCGGCCAGCACGCGGCCATGGATCTTGTGCCAGCGCAGCGGCATATCCGGGAATAGCTCGTAATGCGAACAGCCGACGACCTGGGCCGGGGAGAAGACCCGGGTAGGGAACAGAAATGCCGCGTCGGAAAGGTAACGACGCGAGACCGCCAGATAACGCATCTCGGCGTCGAATATTGCAATGGAAGCCGGCACCTGCTCGATAAACGGTACAAGCTGCGCCTCCGGCTTAGCCGGCGACATGCAGGCTTGGATGATGCGTCCGATATTGCGGACGAATTCTCCGGTGCTGTAAATGATCTGCAGCACGGGACGCCACCCTCTTGTCTTAAATCATTCAACGGCTGCGCAGTGCTCCTAGTTCCCGCACTGCGTGTCGTTGGGGATGGCCGTGTGGTCGCCAGGGATCAGGCGCTTGACGCCCCTTGCCGTTGCGGCAGCGTCGTTCTTGGCGATGTAGAATACAGCATCCGCCGCCGCCAATGTTGGTGGCGTTCCAGTGCCTGATGCCTGTCGATAGCGGTTGGGCTCTGCAAGCGGGAGAGCGAGGCCTGCCCGGATGTTTGGGTGTCGCAATTTCGCGGACCCTGATGGGTGCAAATGACCCTCACGCATTATCCAAAATTCAGTCTACACTCCCACTAACGCAGCAACGGAACCGACCCATGACCAGCCGACGCGCCGCCTGCTGTTGCGGGCAGCTTCACCTCACGATCGAGGGCGAACCATCCCGCATCTCCATGTGCCATTGCCTGGAGTGCCAGCGCCGTACCGGCGCCGTCATCAGCAACCAAGCGCGCTTCCGTCGCGAACAGATCACCTTTGATGGTAAAGCGACGACGTGGAAGCGGACGGCCGAAAGCGGCAACACGCTGACTTTCTATTTCTGTCCAACCTGCGGCTCCACTGTCTACTGGGAGAACGAAGGCTTTCCGGGAATTGTCGCGGTTGCCATCGGCAACTTCGCCGACCCGAATTTCCCGGCGCCGACCATCGCGGTGTGGGAGGAGTCACGTCACCCCTGGATCTCGTTGCCGCCCGACACTCCGCCCAAGCGAACGGCACAGCAGGGGTGATCACCTCACCTCATGGGAGGGTTGCTGGGTCAGATACGCCGGTGACAAGGCGCGGCCGAGGACGGCCGATCTGCTGCCCCAGACGGTGACCGCCGCGAGCAACAACAATGACGCGTCGATTTCACATAAAAGCGCGCCGGACACGGAGGCGAGCGCCATGAGGATCGCAAAGAGGACTGCAACAAAGATCGCAATTCTTGCGGTGTCGGCGATCTCCACCCTCTACCCTTTTGCGCAGGCGCCGGCAGCTGATACCGCTCTCATCGACGCTGCCAAGAAGGAAGGGCAGGTGGTCTGGTACACCACGCTGATTGTGAACCAGGCGGTACGGCCGTTGGTGCAGGCGTTCACGCAAAAGTATCCGGGGGTTGAAGTGCGCTACTCACGGGCAGACAGCGGACCGACTGCCCTCAAGATTCTCAATGAAGCGCGCGCGGGACGCCTGCAGGCGGATGTGTTCGACGGAAACGGCACGGTGCCGCCGCTGGTCCAGGCGGGCTTGGTGGCCGACTATCTACCACCGACTGCCGACCGCTATCCGGGTGAACTCAAGGATCCAAACCGCCATTGGATTTCTACAAATCTGTATTTCCTTGTCCCCGGAATAAACACGTCTTTGGTGCCCAAGGCAGAAGCGCCGCGAATGTTGGCGGACCTCCTGGCGCCCAAGTGGCGCGGCCGGATCGCATGGAGCAACAACCCGACGGCGGGCGCCGGCACCTTTATCGGCACCGTGCTGCGGCGGCTCGGGGAGAGGGAAGGCATGGACTTTCTGCGGGCGCTGGCCAAACAAAAGATCGTCAACGTCGACGCAACCTCTCGAGCGGTGCTGGATCAGGTCATCACCGGCGAATACGCGATGGCTCTGGACATCTTCAATCATCATGCCGTGCTCAGCGCTGCCAAGGGTGCCCCGGTGGATTGGCTGAAGCTTCAACCCATCGCCGCCCCGATTCAGGTGGCCAGTCTGCTCAAGAATGCGCCGCATCCGAGCGCCGCCAGACTGCTCCTCGAATTCCTCACCTCGGAAGAAGGCCAGCGCGTCTTCGCCGCCGTCGATTATATTCCGGCAATGCCGGGGATTCCAGCGAAGGTCGCCGCGCTCAAGCCTGATACGGGCGGGTTCGCGGCTGATGTTCTTCCGCCCGAGGTGCTGGCGCAAAACACCGACCGGTGGATGACGATTTCTCAGCAATTGTTCCAATAGGCCCACACGCGCATCAGCGAACGGACGCGGGTGTTGTCGAGCTTTACCAAACAACTGAGCGGCGAAACGAGTTCGCCATTCCGCCTCGCGGCTCGAATTGAGATCCGGTGGGACGCTGACCCGACCCGCGCCTATGTCGTGGTGCTCGCGCTTGTCCTTGGCGCCATGACCGTCCCGCCGCTGCTCTCCCTCCTGCAGGCAAGCTTTCGCCTGACCACAGATACCGGCGAGCTCGGTGCCTTTACGCTCGACCATTACCGAAGGATCCTGACCGACCGGCAGTTCTTTTACAGCCTGTGGAATTCCATTGTCTTCTGCGTCGGCACCGCGGTGCTGGCGATCGGTATGGGCGGCGTGACTGCGTGGCTGGTGGTGCGGACCACCACGCCGCTGCGCTCGCTTGCCTATCTTTCGGCGATCGTCTCTCTCGGCACGCCTTACATCTTGTACGCGAGTGCATGGCTTTTCGTGCTCGGCCGCTCGGGCCCCCTCAACGCCATACTGATGGCGGTGACTGGCAGTACCCGGCCGGTATTCAACGTGTATTCGCTGACCGGAATGGTTCTGATTGAGGGTTTGCTGTGGTCACCGCTGGCGTTCCTGCTGCTGTCTTCCGTGTTCCGCGCGGCCAACGCGGATTTCGAGGAAGCCGCGCGCATGAGCGGCGCCGGAATTCTGCGTACCCTCGCGCAGGTTTCGCTGCGAATGATGTTGCCTGCATTGCTCGCCGTTGCAGTGCTGATCATCGTGCGGACACTCGAGGCCTTTGAAGTGCCGACCCTTGTTGGCCTTCCGGGCGGCGTGAAGCTCATCACCACCGAAATCTATCTCGACATGAAAAAGAGCGTGCCGCCCGACCTTGGCTATGCGAGCGCGTTCTCGGTCGTGCTTCTGCTGCTTGCGGCCATCCTGCTGTATTTCTACTCGCGGCTGTCGCGCAACGCCTCTCGCTTTCACACCGTGACCGGCCGCGGCTATCGCCCTCGGCCGTTCGAGCTCGGTCGCAAGCGCTATTTCGGTGACGTCTTTATCCTTCTCAACTTTCTTCTCACGCTGGTCATTCCTACGTGTGGCCTGCTCTGGCTGTCGCTGATGCCATTCAGTCAGGCGATCAGCGTCAACGGACTGAAGATGCTGACGCTCGACAACTATGACGTGGTTCTCCACTCCGGCTTCTACCTCGATCTGGTGTGGAAGACCTGGGTGATGAGCGCGGGCTGCGCAACCCTCGTCATGGTGCTGACGACAATCAGTGGTTGGCTCGCGGTGCGCCGCCGCCCGGGCGCGGCCGTCCTCGACCACCTCGCGACCGTGCCTCTCGTTTTCCCCGGCATCGTGCTCGGTGTCGCCATGATCGAACTTCTGCTGGCAGCGCCGTTCCCGATTTACGGAACGATCTGGGCCTTCATCATCGCGTTTGCGATACGCTATCTGCCCTACGGCATGCGCTACGCGAGTGCCGGAGTATTACAGATCCATCCGGAGCTGGAGGAGGCTGCCGGCGTCGCCGGTGCGTCGTCGTGGCGGTCACTGCGCCGGATCGTCATTCCGCTCATCCGATCCACGATGCTGTCGGGCTGGCTGTTCATCTTCCTGATCGCCGCGCGCGACGTTTCTCTTTCCGTGATGCTTGCGTCGCCGTCAGCAGAGCCTGTCGCGGTCGCCATGTTCGATCTGTGGGGCAATGGTCAAGGAACCGAGCTTGCCGCCTTCGGGCTTGTATGGACCGCGATGATGACCGTCGTGGCGACGGGGCTCTATCTTTTGGGCCTGCGGGTGGGCGACCATGGATTGCGCGCATGAGCGCCATTTTCATAGGATGCACTCAGAGGAAATCGCCGAATGGATGCGGAGGCAGCGAGGCAAAAGGTAGCGGCGCTCACGGCGCCGCGTAATGCGGTCCTCGTTGGTGCGAGCGACCGCCCGGGAAGCTGGGCCGCACGCGTCTGGCGCAATCTCACCCGCTACGCCTTTCCGGGGCCCATCTACCTGCTTAATCCGCGGCGCACCGAATTGTGGGACCGGCCCTGTTACCCGGATTTCAAATCGCTGCCCGAGCCGCCCGATCATCTGGTTGTGCTGGTGCCGGCCGCGAATGTGCCGGACCTCTTGCGTAGCGGAGCCGCCGCCGGCGCGCGCAGCGCCACGGTGTTTTCATCCGGTTTCGGCGAGTCCGGCGACCCTCAAGGTCTTGATCACGGGCGCCGCCTTGCCGCCGTCATCGCCGACACGGGGCTTGGCGTTTCCGGCCCCAATTGCATGGGCAATGTGTGCGCCAAGAGCCGCCTCGTCACCCTAACGGAGGACCGGCCGCTGGTGTTGCACGCCGGGTCGGTCGCGCTCGCCGGCCAGAGCGGTGGCGTCATCATTCACGTCAACCGCGCCTTGGAAGAGCGCGGCATCGCGGTCGAGTACCTCATCACCAGCGGCAACGAGGCCGGACTGACGGCGGCCGATTACATCGCATTTTTCGCCGGCGAGCCTGAGCTCAAAGTCATCATCGTCTACGTGGAGGCGCTCGCCGATGTCGAGCGCTTCAAATCCGCAAGCCGCATGGCACGCGCGGCCGGCAAGTCGGTGATCGCCATCAAGCTCGGGCAATCGGAGGCCGGGCGTGCCGCCGCAATGGCGCACACGGGATCGCTTGCCGGCTCGGGGCAGATCTTTGCGGCCCTGTGTGGCGACGTCGGCGTGATCCCGGTGGAGAGCCTCGACGATGCCGTCGAGATTACTGAATTGCTCGTTCATACCGGCGCCCCGGCCGGGCGGCGGCTCGGCGCAATGACGCTATCGGGCGCTTTTCGCGGACTCCTTCTCGACGCCGCGGAGCGACATCGACTTAGCTTCCCGCCGCTCGCCCCGGTCACACTGGCAAAACTTCAGTCCGTATTGTCGGTGGGCTCGTTGATCGGCAATCCGATCGACGGCGGCTTTTCGGTGCTTGGCAGTGCTGAAACCTTTATGGCCTGCCTCGAAGCGCTCCATGACGATCCGAACGTCGACACCGTGCTGCTGCAGGAGACACTGCCGCGCGAGCCGGGCTCGGCGCGCTCGGAAAAATACATTCAGCTCGCCGGCGACTACATCACGACGCGCGCCAAGAAGCCGGTCGCCTTCGTAACGCTCGCTTCCCACAGCCAGACCGAATACAGCCGCACGCTGCGCGCGCGCGCGCCGCAGGTGTCACTGCTGCAGGAGGCGAACAAGGCGCTGCGCGCCATCGCACACGTCGCGCGTCGGGCTGAGCAAGAGCGGTTCGCGCCCATTGCCGAGCCGACCTCACCGCCTCGCGATGCGCGCCATGCCATGGTTGCGGATGTGCGCGCGCTAGCCGCCGCAGGCCACGGCTCGATACCCCTCAATGAGGTGGGATCGAAGCGGATCTTGCGCAGCTACGGGCTTGCGGTGCCCGAGGAGGTGCTGGTTGCCTCGGAGGCGGAAGCGGTCGAGGCGGCACGGCGCATCGGGTATCCGGTGGTCCTCAAGGCAGCGGCGGCACAGCTGACGCACAAGTCAGACCTCGGAGCCGTCATGCTCAATCTCGCGAGCGCCGACGACGTTAGGTCAGCCTATGGGCGGATTGCCGGCAATCTCGCTGGACATGGCTTTACGGGGGTTCTCGACGGCATGCTGGTTTGTCGCCAGGTCCAGGGCGGTCTGGAACTCGTGCTCGGCCTCCAGCGTGACCCCGAGGTCGGCATGGTCGCCATGGTGGGAAGCGGCGGCGTCCTTCTCGAGCTCACCAGGGACGTTGCGTTCTGCGTACCGCCGATCGGTCGCGAAAAAGCCCTCGATACCATTGAACGCACCCACGCGGTGCGCCTGATGCGCGGCTATCGCGGCGGAGCGGCCCTCGATATTGAGGCGGCGCTTGCGGCGCTGATCTCCCTCGGGCAGCTCGCCGTCGAGCTTGGCGACGTCGTCGAAGCCGTCGATGTCAATCCCTTCGTGGTCCTGCCGGTAGGGGGCGTAGCGCTCGACGCGCTTGTCATTTTGCGCGGCGGCGCAGCGAAGCTTGGTTTTGATGATGCGAGCGCCACATGTTGACGGTCGAGAAGCTCACGAAGGTGTTCGCGCGGTCGGAACAGAGCGGCGGCGGCATCCGTGAAGCCTCGTTTGGCCTGAAATCCGGCGCCTTCTTCACGCTGCTTGGGCCGAGCGGTTGCGGCAAGACGACGACGCTGCGCTGCATCGCCGGGCTCGAACAGCCGGATGAAGGCGAGATATGTCTCAATGACGCGGTGGTCTTCGACGCGCGGCGCCGTATCCAGGTGCCGATGCACGAGCGTGGCATCGGCATGGTATTTCAATCCTATGCGATCTGGCCGCACATGACGGTGTTCGAAAACGTCGCTTTTCCGCTCAAGGCGATGCGCGGCAAGTCGCTCAAGCGCGAGGACATCAGGCTCCGGGTTGAGGACAGCCTGAGAAGGGTCAATCTCGTCGGCTATGGGAAGCGTCCGGCAACGCTCTTGAGCGGCGGCGAGCAGCAGCGCGTCGCCCTTGCGCGCGCGATCGTCGCCGAGCCGAAACTGCTATTGCTCGACGAGCCGTTGAGCAATCTCGATGCCGCGCTGCGGGAGGAGATGCGCGCCGAGCTGTTGCGGCTGCAACGCACGCTTGGTATCACCACGGTCTACGTCACGCACGATCAGACCGAGGCGCTCACGCTGTCGGATCAGATCGCCGTGGTGGATCGCGGCCGCATTCGGCAGATCGGCTCGCCCACGGAAATCTATTCACGGCCGCGATCCGAGTTCGTCGCCCGCTTCGTCGGCAGCACCAACATCCTCTACGGCAAGCCCTGCGCGCCGCCGGCATCGACTCTGGGGGCGGCTGGCTCGGCAAGTATCGTGCATATCGATGTCGGTCTTGGCGCACCGCTCGGCTGTATGGCGCCAGCGGACATCGCGTCAGGCGCCGAGGCGGCGGTATCGGTGCGGCCGGAAGCAATCGATATTGCGCTGCGCGACGCAGCCGACAGCACAAAACCCGCCCCAAACATCAATGCACTCGACGGAGCGGTCGTCGCAACGACCTTCATGGGTGCAAGCCTGCGCTATGAGGTGCGCGTTGCCGATCGCATTATATTCGCCATTGCACCGCCGCGATATGCCTTCGCGGTTGGCGACAAGGTGGCGCTGCGGTTCTCCTGCAATAGCACGGTGGCGGTTCCGCGCGAACAGAAGCAGGCACCTCAAACTCTGCTGCCGTGACAGGAACTTGCTGGATTTGCTAGACATTCGGCCGGCCTCTTCACCCAGAAGGGGCATACAGATGGCTTTGAGAATGGCTAAGCTGAGGCGTGATCCATCATCCGGTAGTTGGCTCTCCCGCAAGGAAATCCCGAAGGACATCCGAGAGCCCTACGCTGCGGTCTACCACAAGCGTCACGAGGAGATAGTCCGAGCGCCGAGTGATTGCCCTGCCGACCGTGCCAAAGTGCTGTTCTCAGAGTGGCAGTCTGAGATCGACAGCAGGTTTGCAGCGCTGAGGGCTAAGCAGCGCGGTCAAGGCCGCGATCTAACTCTCCCGCTAAGCCTCCGGCTCTGCCGGAGCGAATAGAGGCAGTTCTACAGCTG
>JASHYD010000035.1 GCA_030043175.1 Xanthobacteraceae bacterium
CAGGCGGTGGAGAACCGCTCGTACTCGCGCATCTCAGGCGAAACCTCGGACGACAACGTTACCACGACCTCAGGCAGGCGGCGCCGGATCGCCTCCCCCACCCGCTTCTCGTGGTCGGGGTTGGTGAAGCTGTGCAGGAAGCCTACGGCGACCGCCTCGACCGCTTCCGCCTGGAGTGCTGCGATCGCCGCATCCAGGCTCGCTGCGTCGAGCGGCACCAGTACGTTCCCTTGCGCGTTGATACGCTCCTTCACCGGCAGGCGCAGCCGCCGCGGCACCAAGGGCGGCGGCAGGTCGATGTTGACGTCGTACTGCTCGAAGCGATTCTCGTGGCGGATCTCGACGATGTCGCGGAAGCCCTCGGTCGTCAGCAGCGCGGTTTTGGCCCCCTTGCGCTCGATCAGCGCGTTGGTGGCAAGCGTGGTGCCATGGATGATCAGGCCGACGTCACCGGGTGCCACCTTGGCCGCCGCGGTGACCGCGCACACGGCCGCCAGCACGCCTTCTTGCGGGGCGCGCGACGTAGTGAGGATCTTGGCGGTGAAGCGGCTCTCGCCGACCTCCAACGCGACGTCGGTGAAGGTGCCGCCGATATCGACGCCGAGCCGGACCTGTGGGGAAGACGTCACGCGCACGCCCGAAGAGTTGAGACGCGGCGACAGTAGCGTGCTTGAACGGACCGGGGAAGCTCTCGCTGGCGGCGCCGGCTCTCAGTCACGAGCGTGCATTTTTCGCCCATTCCGAGCGGCTGTGTAATAGGTGGGTTGTCCGCCACGCGATGAGGTACACTGTCATAAACCTCGCATAAACCTCCGCACGGCGGCTTCGCGCGGCGTTGCGCTCGGCCCCCTACCATCTCTTAAGATGGTCGTCCTCCATGGGGCGGAGGAGCGCATGACATGTCTGGCGTTCATCCCAGACCAGCTTATGGTAGTATCGGTTGCTCATAGCTGTCGTGATTGAATCGCGTGCAAACGCGTAGCAGAGAGCACTCGAAACTGTTGGCGACAAAGCCCCGCGCGAAGGGAGACCATCATGCGTGACTGCCGGACGCTTATGGGAACAGTGTCAATTCTTGCACTCAGTGCGGCAGGTATCCTGGTGGCGGCTCCCGCCGCCGATGCCCGCGTCACCAAAATCCAGATCACGTCAAAGGAGTCCCCGACCTTCGGCGGTTACGCCTTCGAGGCCGTCGGGCCCTACGAAAAGATCGTCGGCAAGGCGTTCGGCGAGCTCGATCCTAACGACCCCAAAAATGCCGTGATTATCGATATCCAGCTCGCGCCAAAGAACGCAAATGGGAGGGTCGAGTACGCTTTTGATTTCTACATCCTAAAGCCGATCGACTTGAGCAAAGGCAATCACAAGGTCATGTACGAGCCACCGAATCGCGGCAGGAAAACGCAAGCCGCGCTCAATCGTGGGGCGGGCGGCAACGACCCGGGGTCGGTGACCGACTCCAAGATTTTGGCCAACACATTTCTCCTGCCCCGCGGTTACACGATGGTTTGGAGTGGGTAGGACCACTCGGCAGGCGCGAGCGCCGTGAACTTCAACACGACGATTACGCTGCCCGTTGCCAAGAACCCGGACGGATCCATGATTACCGGACCGGCCTACGAATACATTGTGACCCGGGGCACGTCGTACCCATTGAGCTATCCGACGGCGACGACCGATCAAAGCAAGGCAACGCTCACCCACCGGGTCCACCTCGATGATGTGCCGCAAATCGTGCCGGCAACCGGATGGTCGTATAACGCCGACGGCACAGCGATCGCGCTTCTGCCCACGGGCACATCGTTCACGCCGAACGACATCTACGAATTCTCGTACACGGCCAAAGACCCGACGGTGAACGGAATCGGCTTCGCCGCCGTGCGCGACTTCAACGCCTTTCTGCGCTACGAGACGGCAGACGATGCCGGCACGGCGAACCCGCTCAACGGCGACGTCATGCGGATCTACACTGAGGTGTCGTCGCAGCCGGGCCGATTGATGAACGACTTCCGCAATCTCGGCTTCAATCAATCGGAAGACGGCAAGATCGTGTTCGACGGGATGATGCAATGGATTGCCGCCGGCGACGGCATCAACATGAACTATCGCTTTTCACAGCCGGGACGCACCGAGCGCAACCGGCAGGATCAGCTCTACGCTGAGGGCGTGTTCCCGTTCGCAAACCAGCGCTCGACCGATCCGATCACGGGCCGGACGGCGGGCCGTTACGATGCCTGCACGAAAACGAACACCTGCCCGTTGGCGATGGAGATCTACTCGGCGAATGAGTACTGGGTGAAGGGAGCGTCACTCTTTCACACAGACCCGATGGGCAAGCGCGACCTGCCTGACCATCCGATGGCGCGCCTCTATCTGATCTCCAGCCATCAGCACGGTGTCGGCAACGGAAACGCCAAAGGCACCTGTCAGCAGTTCGGCAATCCACTCAATTCGGCACCGATACTGCGCGCGCTGTGGGAAGCGCTGGACCTTTGGTCGACGGAGGGCGTCGCGCCGCCGCCGAGCAGCGTTCCGCGTCTTGCCGATGGCACTCTCGTGCCCACGCTGCCGCAGAGCACGGCGGGCTTTCCGAACATCCCCGGCGTCACCTATACCGGGTTGAAATCCACGCGGTACTAGTTGAACTACGGTCCGGATTTTTACCGCACCGGAATCATGACGATCAACCCGCCGGCGATCACGCCGCCGGTGTTCGATAACCCCCAGAACGGGCCGATCTATCCAACCTATGTGCCCAAGACTGACGAGGACGGCAACGACATCGCGGGCATCCGCTTGCCGGACGTGACCGTTCCGCTCGCGACCTATACCGGATGGTCGCTGCGCGGTGGGGCGCATGCTAACGACGGGTGCGAAGGAGCGGGACAGATGATCCCGTTTCCGAAAACGAAAGCCGACCGTCTGGCATCGGGCGATCCGCGTCTTTCCGTTGAGGAGCGCTATCCATCGTTCTCGGCGTATGCCGCGAAGGTCAAGAACGCCGTCGATGACATGGTCACCCAACGGCTGATGCTTCCGGAAGACGCGCAACCTGCCATTGATCGCCTGCTTCGGGCAGGACAGGCCACCGGTGCCCTTTCCAAGTAGGAAACATGGGGCCGCCGCCTTTTCCGATGGCTCGGCCCGTCAGGTCGAGCCTCGACGAGATTGGAGGTCATTGATCTGCTGCCCTCCAGGCAACATGTCACGTGCTGCTTAAGATACAGAAGCGCCCCGTTCATGACGGCGTTGCCGCCGGGTTGAAGGGGCCGGTTACCGGTTGAATGAGGCCGAGCTCAGAACTTCCTGGGCTGCCACTGCGCCAGGAGGCGATGAGGGCGCTCACCCCAATGATGGTGTGCGAAATCAGGTGCCCCATCCTCACATCGCCTGCCGGTAGTTTCCTTCGCCATTGTGGCCTCCGACCGGCCGCCGCTAACCGGCGGCACGTCCCACGGGCACCACCCCGCCTGATGCAGTTGTCGGCTGGCCGCCGCGTTTTCTGCGTACGCCCGAGGCCGTACGTTTCCTCGGCCTATCAGACCGTGCGCTCGAGAAGGATCGCACTGATGGAACGGGGTCGAAGTACCGAAAGATCGGCGGCCCGCTAGGTTTATGCCTCGACGATCTAGAGGCCAGGGCCGATTTGGGCTCCGAAGACTTCTACCTGCGATGCCGGCGCCCGCACGTGCGCCCTGCGAAGCGGGTGGCGGTTCCCGGCCAATAAACGGTCGTCCGCACCGCCGCTGAGCCCGCACCTGATGCCAATCACGAGACGTCCGGCGTCGCTCTCCGGATGCAGCCGGCGCTGCCTGGTGACGTGGTGCTTCACCGCTTCCGAGCTATCGCAGACAGTCCCATGCCCGAACTCAGGTATATCGATCTTGAATGTGTCAAAGGCCGCATCGAGAACTGGATCCGCTTTGGTCGAACTGCGCGGCCAATGACTACGGCACATCCTCTCGCGCATCGGCATCCGGCATGCCGTCACCCCGGGGCGAACCCATTTCGACCGTCCCGCATGTGGACCCCGGCGGCGGGAGCCTGTTGCATCTGTCCCGCTGGCGGAGGGTCGAGAAGATGCTGCAGGCGATCGACGCCGTTGAGACGCTCGGCATCGATCCCGGCGGACGCCGCGCCGGATCGCTGCGCCGCGTTCACATCGACACCATGTTTGCGTCGTTGCATGGCCTCGCGCTCAAGGAGCGCGGAGATGATGCGTACATTCGCTTCAACACCTGCGCTTCAGTTTGTGCAGCACGTGTCCCGTTTGGTGACGGCGGCCACAACGCCATTAACCGCTGACGTTGTGGCGTACGCGCAACAGCCGCAGCAGGGCCGGATGCATAAAAGTGCGAGCGCTGCGTTGCATCGGCCAAGACTCATGACAGTCGAATGGATTTTCGCGATGAGGTCCTTCGAAGCGCCCTTGGACGCCCGAGAAGCTTGCGATAGGAAGTTCCGCTACTTGGCGGCTTGAGAGACTATTTTTAGCATCGCCGTTACGTTTCCACAGCCGTCGAGATCCTATATTGTTCGTGCGTCAGC
>JASHYD010000430.1 GCA_030043175.1 Xanthobacteraceae bacterium
ATTCTATCATCAAGGGAGCGGCCAATCGCCGTCGCACCAATGCGATACTCTCGGCTACTGATGGCCGGCGCAAGGCCCGCCAAATGCTCGCTGGCAGGCGTTGGGAGGACTCAACCTTGGCCGATCTCAAAGTCAAGCACGCCGCTTTGGGCGCCAAGGGACAGCAAATCGAGACCGAGGCCGCCCCAATCCGCCACGTCGCTGAGCCGATCGGTGCCGAGAAAGACAGCGAGTGGACAATTCGATGGCTTCTGGCGCTCATGATGATGTGGTGGGATCCGCCTGCCAGGGGCCTGACGGCTGCCGCGTCGGGACGGAATCGACCACAGAGCGACGCCGCGTTGCCGGAGATCATCGACGATGTACTGCAGGTCGCGGATTAGCCGCAGGGGCCCTGCCCAGGTTGCCGTCTAACATCCTGGTCAATGCTGGCAATCAGCTCATCCGTGGAGCCCTTTGGCAAGCATCTTGTTCTTGGCGCTAGGGTGCAGGACGGTCCGGGGCACGGCGTTCGTCGGGGCACTTGCCAAACAGCCAAAGCCCGAAACCAGGATCCGGTCGCACACTGGTCCTACAAACTCGATCGAGCGGCCTAACATGGGGGCACGGAATCCTGTTTGAAACGGCGGCAGCAACAAGCGACTCAAAGGGTTCCTTCGCGAATATGCGACAAATTGGCAGAACAACTATGTGCCGCCGTGGTGCCGGTTGACTGGCGATAACGAACGCAGCCGCCGCCCCTAACGTGCCGCACACAGCACCACTTTTCAAGCTGCACAAATGCTCTTCTCCTTTACGTTGGCACCTGTTCAGGCTCGACGCCATCGGAAGTTGACGTCGCCCAGTTTGTTTGGACAGGCGTCGGCAATCAGCCGCCGCGCGGCTGGCTTCAGTGGATGCGGTCTCAGTCCACCGTCGAGCGAACGCACATTCCTTCAGCGTGGGGTTCTTCATGGTCGCATTCGGTGTGATGCCGATTGATGATGCACTGGCCCGACGTGCGATTCCAAATACCCATCTGACCCATCCAGTATTTATCGCTTCGAAGACGCCAGAAACGTCGAGAAATGGCTGCGGCTTTTATGTCAACTCCGAGCACGCTATGTATCTCGTTAGGACAAGGCAGGTTCTCACTGGTGGACTGGACCTGTGGAGTCGACATCGCGAACGCTGCGCGACAGAGCTTCAGTTGTCGTCATATTCAAAGGACCTTCCGTTTCGATAGCGGATCGTTCTGACGGCAAACCTCTCAGTCCTGAGAAAAGACGGCGACGTTAACTTTCACCCATCCAAAACTCTCGTTGTCATAAAACAAGCGACGGCCGGTCTGCCGGCAAGCCGCAAAGCACTGCAGCAATGAAAGAGTCGGCAGAGAGCGACCTCCTTGGCGTGCCCACGGCTGCGGTCAAAACATACGAGCAAGTACCAGTTGGAAATGATGTGATCCTATACGGATATCCGGCGCTCGGAATTCCCAAGGATCCGTGGCTTGATCCCTCCCGTCCGCTGTTACGCGGGGGTCTCATCGCGGGTCGCGACCCGCGAAAGCGCTCGATAATCGTCGACGGTGGCGACCGCGGAGACGACGGCTGTCCGGTTTTTGAGATAGGTCCTGAGGATTAGGGCTACAGTCTTATTGGTGTTTGCGATTGATCCGCTCGACTCGGAATATTCAATCGTAAAGCCGATGGAGTTTGTCCTCGAACTGATGAATTAGCGCTACGACTCCCCGTCAGAAAAAATGAAAAAATTCCTTGCCTTGCGGATCGCCCCGAGAGGGGACACGCAGGCAGATGCGATCTTGTCGTGCAGAAAACTGCAAGCGGAAGGGCAAAGTCGCTTCGCTGAGTTTGCTTTGCACCTCGGAAAAGACGCCGCCGGCGGCCTGGCGACCTCGGAAGGGGCGAGGACCTGGTGCAAGTTATCGGTGGTTACTTCCTATCGGAGAACACGTTCGCGCAATCGGTGATCCAATTGCTAGGTACCGATTGTCAGTCAGGAACATTGAGGGGCGGCACTGTGACAGCGTCATGCCGAGCACAGCAACGGCGAGGAGGACGAGCGCCAGGATCGAGGTGCATACATACAAACCGCGCATAAATCCTCTCGGGATCGAGAGAATCGCAGCGCGCCAAGCATAGGAGCGATACTCGCTATCCTCGTCCCCGCTGATCGTTATCGATCTGCGAATTTTCCAGCTCGGTGCGGGGGTTACGCCGATTAGCGAATGCCAACCGGTAAAGCGCTCTTCTTGAGCATTGATACGCATTCCGAACGCTTGCCTTCGCAGCGCAAATCCCGTGCGGTTGCCAGTAAGGCTTCCAGCCTATTTACGGATTCGATTTCCGCTTTTCTCACGGAATCGCGAGTAGGCTGATGATGAAGCATCGCACCGACAGACTGCGGTGCACTCGCCACAACGCGCCCTTGGGTGCGCGCTTCGTTAAGCGCAGTTTGCAGTCGCGCAATTGCAGCCTTACATGCTCCAGGCGAAGCTGAGTCGGTGACGCCAGACTCGCCAGCTCGTGCAGTCCCAATCCATGTTCCGGCGCAACCCACACCCGTCAAAGCTCCGAGCATTAGAGCCAAAGCTGATTCAACTGGCGCCTTCATCGAAACCTCCCGGATTACCTGCGCGCGCGGAACCCATCGCTTCTGGAACTTCCGACCCGCAGGTTGGTAATGCCGCGCCTCATTTGTTCGCTTTTCGCCCTTGAGGACGCGACCGGTGTAATTTCTCATCAGTCAGGGGGATGCGCCTGCAGCGCGTGCGCCGCCAACCGGTAGCGGAGGTAGGGCCGCAAAATGGACCCTACCGTCCCTGGTCTTAACGCGAATTAGTACGTCGGGCCTGCCGGTTTCTTGCGCTCGACTGACCACCGAGAGCGTGCGTGTTGTCTTCCTGTTTCGGTGGATGTGGTCGAATCGGCCATCGCATCAGTAGCGAGGCAACTGGTGCAACGATGGCGGCCATTGCGAGTATAACGAGTTTATTTCGCAACATGGCCCGTTTCCGCGTTTCGCTACCCCCTTTTTCCCGTTGATGTCGCTTACTGTTATGGTCAAAATAAATCAGCAGCCGCTTCACGCCAGTGAATTGGCGTTCAAATTACTAACTCAGCTGCTAACGTCCTTGGTCTATACCTGGGCCAGTACGTCGAAGCCGGGGCGCTGCTCGAAATGCTCAATTTCGGTGATCTCGACGACGACCACGAGCACGATCACCTGTCAGAGGCCGATGGCACCCACCTGCTACCCGACGGCGTGAAGCTTTGTGCATGTGCGCCGGCTATGTTTTCTCGGGCCGCCCATAGAAGCACCGGTCATTAACAGCGAATTTAACTTTCCGGACTCCAATTTATTCTGCATTGGGCTGGCGAGGTCTATACTATACGCGAATGAAGCGGGCGATGAGTTTACGATCCCTTGCCCCGCCAGTCGTGGCTTCGGGTGTGCAATTATGATCGGGGATTTTGCTCCGAGGGCAACGTCGGGCGTCATAGGGTCGGTTATCTACCTATCGATGGCGCTGACGATACGGGCGGAGACGCTCAGTGGCGCGCTAATCAACGCATATCAGCATAATCCGCAGCTAAACTCGCAGCGCGCGGTCACGCGGGCGACCGACGAGCAGGTGCCCCAGGCGCTTTCGGGCTACAAGCCGACAATATCGGCAACGCTATCGACCAGTCGGGCATATACCAGTCAAGTCACGAAGGAAACGAGTGGATCTCCTGTAAACGTGGGGACGCGAGTAATTGTCCTCCCTCAAGCCCCCTGTGTTGCGCCTCCCTGCTATCCGCGTTCGGACTTCGGCTCGTCGCCGAGCGCCGCCGGCCTGACTATCTCGCAGACCCTTTTCAACGGATTCCAGACCGCGAATCGGGTGCGCCAAGCTGACTCCAATACCTCGGCGGCGCGGGAAGCGCTGCGGGCGACCGAACAAACCGTTCTTTTGAATGCGGCCACAGCGTACATGGATCTCTTGCGCGACGGGCCGTTGCTCGAACTGCAGCGTCGCAATGTCGAAGTGCTGCAGGAGCAGTTGCGTCAAACCCGCGATCGCTTTGATGTCGGCGAAGTGACGCGCACAGATATTGCGCAAACGGAAGCCCAACTGGCCCAGGGGCGCGCCACCGTCCTGTCAGCGGAAGCGCAATATGTGAGGTCGCGCGCGAATTATCGGCAATTCATCGGCGTTGAAGCCGCTACGCTGCAACCGGCGGCCCCGGTCGATCGTCTGTCGTCGCGTGACCTCATCACGGCGATTGAAATTGCGCGCGTCTTTGTGCAGGTACCGCAGGGGTTGTCCGCGGGTATTCGCGACGGCCTGAGGGCAGAGTTGTACCTGCCCCAATATCCTGACAAAACCTTCAATGCCACTGTGGCGACCACAGCACGCGCCATCAATATAACGTCGCGCACGCTGCTGGTTGAATTGCACGCTGAAAACACCGATGAACTTTGCAACCTGGCACCTATGCCGAAGTCCATTTCGAGCTGCCGGGCAATCCAGACATGGTGCAAATACCCACGAGCGTTTTGCTGTTTCGGTCGGAGGGACTGCGGGTCGCGGTGATCGGCCCTGATAACAAAGTTGAGCTGAAGAAGGTGACACTCGGTCGCAATCTCGGTGCCGCCGTCGAGGTCTTGAATGGCCTCGCCTCATCGCAGCGGATCGTCGATAACCCGCCAGACTCGCTGGCCACAGGCGATGTGGTTCGTGTCGCCGCCGGGCACGCAGAAACAAAGGAGGCCGATCTAAAAGCACAAGGTAACTGAGTGACGATCCGTCCCTCCGTATGGGAGGCGTGCCGCTCGGTTGCGTGCTTGAATTCAAACACGGGAGGAATAAAATGAGGCGTCACCTGACGATAAGCATCCTAACCATAGGCCTATCACTTCCGGGGTTGGCGGACGAATACGAATCGTCGCGCGAAGTATATTCGCTACGTTTGGCTGATCTTATGATCGAGACTCAATTTAGATATTTTAAATTATGGTATGCTGGTAGAGAACAAAATTGGGAACTTGCTGATTTCGAGTTGGAACAGATCAGAGAAAGTTTCGACAATTCCGCGAGAATATTTCCAACTATTCCTTTGGCAAGTAAACATATGATTATCCAGCCAGCAAACGAGCTTGATAGCGCTATCGAAGCGAAAGACAGCGCAAAGTTTGCGCGGGCATTTGATCAACTTACCGCAGCCTGCAATGCTTGTCATGAGGCAGCTCGTCTCGGCTTCATCGTAGTCAGACAACCGAGGATGCCGCCGGTTGAAACCTCGCCGTTCACGGAGGAAATATTTTCACCGAGATAACGTGAGTTGCCAATACAAAGATGACTTTCATTCTGACAGCAGGAAGTGCAGCTCCGCTATTGAGCACAATGGTCTTCCAGATTGCGAGCGGAGCAACTCGAGGTGCCCACAGATATGTTGGCGGAAACGTGTGGTCATCACCGATTAGGACCGGCAGATGGCGAGATTGCTTCTCATCGAGGATGACGAGGAGACGGCTGAGCAAATCAGAGCCGAACTCAGCGATCGCGGGTTCGATGTGGACTGGGTCGCGGACGGCCTCACAGGCCTGGACAGGGCGCGTGCCGGGGATGCGGACGCCATGATTATCGATCGCCTGTTGCCAGGGATGGACGGTCTGGTCATTATCGAGGCATTGCGGTACCAAGGCGTGCACACGCCCGTTCTTGTCCTGAGCGCACTTGGCTCCGTTGACGATCGCGTGCGCGGCCTGCGGGCGGGTGGTGATGATTATCTCACAAAGCCCTTCGCAACCGTGGAACTGATCGCTCGGATCGAGGCTCTGTTGCGTCGGCCGGCAGACAACCGAGCCACGACGCTGCGGATCGGTCCGCTCAAACTCGATCTCATCGAACGAACCGCAAAGCGCGGGGATCGTGTAATCGAGCTCTTGCCGCGAGAGTTCCGGCTCCTCGAATATATGATGCGTCGCAAAGACCAGCTGCTGACACGCACCATGCTGCTAGAAGATGTCTGGGATTACAAATTCATTTCGCAAAGCAATCTCGTCGATGTTCATATGGGACGACTGCGACACAAGGTTGACCTGGCGAACGAGCAGCCAATGATTCATATTGTCCGCGGTGAGGGATTCATCCTCCGTGCCCCCTGAGTTTATTCGCACGACGACGTTCCGCTCGACGGCGGTAGTGGCCGGTATGTTTGCCGTGTACATCGGTATCCTGTTCACAATTGTATACTGGCGGACTGACCGAAATCTGATTATTCGATCGGACGAGGTCATCGCTATGCGTACCGTGGAATTCGCATCCGCGGCGCCTCAGCGCCGGCTCGATGCGATTGCGGACTTCCTGAAACAAGACCCGCGCATGGTGCAATATGCTGGTCTGTTTTCGCCGGACGGGCAGGTGATCGCCGGCAATCTAGCGGACCTGCCGCCCGACTTGAAAATCGACAGCCCTGCGCAGGAATCGGTGTTTCGGGCCAAGACCAGTGGAGACGAACAGATTGTTCGCGGCATCGCGCTACGCTTGCCAAACAGCGATGTTGTGGTTGTCGGCCGCAATATCGAGGAGTCGGCAGAAATTACTGCAATCGTTGGCCCGACATTGGGCCTGGGGCTTATTCCGGCTTTTTGCTTGAGTATTGCAGCAGGAATATTCCTCAGCATGCGTGCGCAGAAACGCGTGGCGGAGGTCAACAAGAAGGTTCAGCGCATCGTCGCCGGCGATCTCCGTGAGCGGTTGCCGGCCGCTGTGGTGAGAGTCGAGCCTATCGTGAGGCAGGCTTTCAAGCGAGCCGCCGACCTTCCACAATTACTCGTAATCACCCTGCGTAACCCTGGCCTTCTGCGCCGGCGTCCGGCGTAGCGGGCGTGATTCCGCGCCGAGGAGGAGTGGTGAACATGAAAGTGATACCGGTCGGCGCCCTGATGGCGCTGGCGATCTCGGCGGCCGGGGCCCAGACACGCAACCGGGCCGTTCCGGCGCCGGCCGCGGAACAATTGACTGCTAACGCCGGACAACCGCTCTGCCCCGACGAAGATGGATTAGCCGCATTTTTGCTTGCTGATGCCGTGAAAGACTCCAACCCGGAGGCGGCTGACAAGCTGCTGAAAAGCGCGACCGGTTGTGAATTCTTGCCTGCAGGATCAAAGCTGGAAGTGATTGAGAGGCCCCCGAGCGGAGCGTTTATGCGAGTGATGAAGGTCAAAGCGACCCCGCCGCGCCGCGGGCCGATCGTCGGGTTTACGGTGGAAGTTTATCCGAACTAAGTACAGGGCCCAGGTCCCCATCGAGGAGGCCGTGCTCGGCAACGGGCGCGGCAGACGCCCAGGAGGCGGCCTCAAGTAGTTTGCGGGCAACGAGCACGGCAGGCGCCCTACGGAGCCCGCTGGCGGCCTTTCGTGTGCCCGGGTGTGGGGGGCGCACGGAAAGCCGCTCCACGGCGCTCCTGGCGGGTTCCATCATCGACCCGCCGCCCATCGCCGCACTTTGGGCGCGACTTTCCGTAGACTGACTGTCAAATGGCAAAATTCAAAGACACTCTTTCTGCGCTTGGACATTTCTGGCCTTCGACTAAACCAGACAACAAATGGCCAGGCAGGGTATACATAGACACATTTCCTCGCGCGAGGTTGCATTGCATCGGGGCTGCTCCGGGCGACGGAATTGGGCCGGCTGGCCGGCTAACACTTCACGGCCTGACTGAAGGCAATCAATGCGTGACGATGCTTGAAGCTGCGGCGGGTCCGAGCGATTTTGCTGTCAACAGTCGAAGTGTAACGCAAAGTATCGCCGTGACAGCGAACTACATGCTCGTTGCTCCCGAGCACTTTGATGAGAGCGCCACCGTTCGGAGAGTAAGCTTCGCCTCGTCCCTTGCCGAACATGTCCTGCGCCTTTAAGCAGACCCAGACTACAAGGAGATTCGCCACCGCAAATCCGGTGGCAGCCGCTACGACGACTGCGGCCACGAATGCGAGGGCGTAGGCTCCCACAGTTCCCGGCCGCAGCGCGGGGATATCAATGTATAGCCAACTTAGTCTTCTCGCGATCTCGCACAACGGGATGCCTACCTCCTGATAGGAGACGACATCTACTTCCGCCGGTCCACCTCCCGCTGTCAGCTAACTCAACGCTGGAGATTATCGCGCTGTTCCCCTGTAAGTCGCGTCCCAGGATAGACAACCCGGCAATCAGTGGTCCGCCGTCAGCCGCGTTCGGTCCCAAACGCGGCTATTGTGCTAACGCCCGATATACCGATGTCCACCCAAACGGTTTTCCGGACGCAGCGGCGCGCTTCCAGTCACCAAACTCGACTGGCACGGGTTCCTGCGTCGCGTGGGGGGGGCATCTGGCGGGAATCGATCGCCTCAGCCCTTATTGCTATTCTCGCTTGGACAATTGGGTGGTAACAAATGATCTTCTAAAAGCGCGGTGCGGACACCAAAGCGGAGCCGACGATCTCGCATCTTTGCTTCCACGATCTCTTCTTCTATGTAACCCAAATAGCATTTCATGAAGTCCGCCATTGGACCACGCTTATCCTTGTATTCCTTCGTGATTTGTTGATCCAAGATTTCCAGCAGACTAACGGGCAGCGCGTCGAGCAGGTGCAGGGCTGAGAACAGGCGTTCGTAAGCTCCTGCTACCTTACGAATTTCTGGGCTGCTCAACGCGATTGTTGCGTGTAATTCAAGGTTTCTCATATGCTTATCCCTCGTTGCCTCCGGGATATGCTCGCTAACGCACAATTTTCGAGGGCGATGATCCGCCGCACTGCGGCAATGGCTGTGAAGCTGCTTTTGTTGCTAAGCAAATAAACGAGTCTTGCACGAAGTTCGGGGCTGCTCGGCCGGCCCTTCCGTGCGACCAAGCAGAGGAGCCCCGGATTGCACGGGCGCTACAAGCTGAACACGAACAGCATGGAGGCGGTCGAACTGTTCTTGAGTTCTGGCGAGAAAGGAATGATATTCAGGGATTGCTTCGATCCTGCCAGCACCGCGACATATTGCTTTCCATTGACCGCGAAGCTGATCGGCGGCGCATTGATGCCGGTGCCGATGTTGAAGCTCCACAGCTCCCTCAGGGTCTTGGCGTCATAGGCCGCAACGGTGCCATCGTAATGACCGAGGAACACCAGGTTTCCGGCTGTCGCGAGCGCGCCCGAGTAGTTCGGGTAGGTCAGCTTGAGATCCGCCTTGAGTTCGCCGTTGGTCGGATCGACCGCCTTGAGGCCGCCGTAGAGACGCTCCCGGACCTGGTCGGCGCCACCATGGAAGCGCTCGCGCGGCTTGACGGTGCCGCCCTGGTCGACGAAGTCGTTCTGTTCAATGGTTTCGAGGTAGTTGCAGCCCTCGATCGACGGAATGTACATCAAGCCAAGTTCCGGATTGTAGGCGGAGGGCTCCCAGTTCTTGCCACCGATGTGGGCCGGGCAGAGCTTTCCGCCCTTGGGCCTCGCGCGGGTGCCATGGCTGCCCTCGGCGTAAACCTGGACGTCGGCGTTGGGATTGTAGTTGAGCGGCTTGCCGGTCTTTGGGTCGAGACCGGGCGTCCAGTTCATCTCATAGGTGTATTGTTTGCCGGCGATGAACGAGCCGTTGATGCGGTCAAGCGTATAGAAATAGCCGTTGCGCGCTGCGTGTACCAGGAGCTTGCGTTCTTCGCCATTTACCTTGGCGTTGATGATCGGGTGCTCGGAGATTTCGTCGAAGTCGTAAGGATCATTCGGGGTGTACTGGAATCCCCACT
>JASHYD010000431.1 GCA_030043175.1 Xanthobacteraceae bacterium
ATCGGATTGCGCAGCATGGCCTCATGGACTGGGCCCAGCACTGCAGCGCGGCGAAGCGCGGCAAGATCGCGGTCGAGTGGGAACATGACCGCCAGCGGTTTTTTGGGGCGTTTCTTGCGGGCGCGCAACGCGACGATCGCGCCGGAATTCGCAGCGTCACAAACGAGATGATAGCCACCAACACCCTTTACGGCCACGATCTTGCCGGCCCGCAGGCTCATCACCGCGGCAGAAAGGGCATCCGCTCCGAATCCCAGGCCTCTCTTCAACGTACGCAGCTCAAGACGAGGGCCGCAAAGGGGGCAGGCAAGCGGCTCTGCATGGAACCGTCGGTCGCGTGGATCGCCGTATTCGGCCCTGCATTGCTGACAAAGAGGAAACCCTGCCATCGACGTATTATTGCGGTCGTAGGGCATGCGTTCAATCAAGGTGTAGCGGGGACCGCACTGCGTACAGTTTATGAACGGATAGCGAAAGCGACGATCCCGTGAATTGCTCAGTTCGGCAAGGCACTCGTCGCAGACGAAATGGTCCGGCGGCAGATGAATATGCTCCGAGAGCGCTGCCTCACTAGCCAGGATTTGAAAATCTGCAAGCGATTCTGGCGCGACTGTGCGTTCTGAGAGGACTGTCGGTCGCGCCAGGGGCGGCGCTTGAGTGACAAGCGCATGGCGGAAGCAATGCATCGCTTCGGGAGCGCCTTGCGCGAGCACCTCAACCTCGCCGGCGCGGTTCCTGACCCAGCCGTTGACCCCCCAGTGTCGGGCGACGCGGTAGACGAAAGGACGAAACCCGACGCCCTGAACGCGACCGCCCAATATCAGCTTTCGCGCGATGCACGCCGTCACGGCCTTTCCCTAAAGCATCTGATGTCGCAGATTGGAAGCGAAAGCAGCAAGGAGCCCGCTAGGCATCGGCATGGACTGCTTGGCGCGCCGTCCGTACGCCGCTCGACCACCAAATACGGCAGGCCCCCTCATCCGACACCATGCACGGTCCGATCGGCGTGCGCGGCGTGCAGGCGCTGCCGTAAAGCACACACTGGTCAGGATAGACGCGACCGAGTACCACCCGCGCGCAGTCGCAGCCGGGTGGCATCTGTCCGGCGCGCTTGCGCATCGCGTCGTCGAAGCAGGGGTAGAGTCGCGTCGCATCGTGCGCGGCGAACTCTTCTCGCAGCGCGTAGCCGGATGCCGGGATGATGCCGATCCCGCGCCAGCTGGCCTCAACCACGTCCATTGTGGCATGGAGCGCGCGTTGCGCGCTCGGATTGCCTCTAGGCCGCACTACCTCAGGATAGCAATTATCTAGAAAACAGCGCCCTTCTACGAGTTGGCGCAACACGGAATAGAGCGCGGCCACGAGGCTCTCCGCGGTAAAGCCTCCGACCGCCGTGGGTATGCCATGCTTTTCGGGCACGAAAGCCCATTCCTGTGGACCCATAACGGTCGATACGTGACCAGGGGCGACGAGGGCATCAAAACCCGGCGCGCCCGATTCGAGTAGCATGGCCACCGCCGGCCATGTGCGGCGCCCGCCCAGCAGGACGGACAGATTATCCGGTACACCCTCGGCCAGCATTGCGGCGACCGGAACCGTGGTGGTCTCGAAGCCGGCGGCAAAGAAAACCACCGAACGGTGAGGATTTTCTTGCGCGATACGCACCACCTGGAGAGGTGAAGCAACCGGCACAACGTCAGCGCCCGCGGCCCGCGCCTGTTCCAGCGTGCGTACTTCGCGTTTGCCGACGTTCACCGGCACACGCAGCATGTCGCCGAAAGCGGCCAGAATAACTCTTTCCGACATTGCGAGCTGGATGGCCTGGTAAATGATCTCCTCAGGGCAGATGCAAACCGGACAACCGGGCCCCGGGATCAGCTCGACTTCGTCCGGCAACGCCTTCCGCAGGCCGGTCATCGCGATCGTTCGCTCATGACCTCCGCAGACGTTCATGACCTTGTAACGGCGCGAAAGGTTCAGCGCTCGCAGGCGTTCAAGCCATTGCACGGAGGTGGCGCCCATGATGAGCCTCCTGAGGTTCACGTGCGGTCTCTTGCCGAATGCCTGCGACCTCGCTGCGCAACCACACAAGCCAGGGCGCGAGATTGCTCGCCTTACGCGCCGATAGCGGTATGATCGGCGCGCCATTGGCGAGGTTGCGGACAGCCCGCTCCGCGCGCATGGAATCGAAATCTTCCATCACTGGCGCGAGATCCATTTTGGTCAGCAATACAATGTCGGCGGCACGGAACATGACGGGGTATTTTGCGGGCTTGTCATCGCCCTCGGTTACGGAGAGCAGGACGACATTGCGATGTTGCCCAAGGTCGAAGCTTGCGGGACAGACCAGATTGCCGACGTTCTCGATGAACACGACATCGAGCTGAGAAAGTGCCAGCTCGTGCAGCGCGGTATGGATCATCCGCGCATCCAGATGGCAGGCGCTGCCGGTTGAAATCTGCACCGCAGGAACGCCACGCGCTCGAATGCGTCGCGCATCGTTGTCTGTCTCAAGGTCTCCTTCAATGACCGCTACGCGGAAGTCCGCCCTGACCGCGTCGATCGTCGCTTCCAACAGGGCCGTCTTGCCCGCACCCGGCGACGACATCAGATTGAAGACGGCGACATGTTGGCTGTTGAAATGATCGCGGTTATGGTCCGCGGCTCGATTATTGGCATCAAGCAAGTGGCCCAATACCCGCCTTCCGTCATCTTCAGCATCCGTTTGGGTGATCGTGCAGCCACATGCTTGACACACTGAGAACCTCCACTAGGGCGTTTCGAGTTCAACCCGCAACAGCAAGAGTTCGTCACCACCGATGAGGTCGGTGTGCCAATCGCCGCAAGCGCCGCAGACAAGACGGTTTGCAGCCGCGGTGGTCTGCGCCCCGCAGGCCCGGCAAGCCACCCGTACCTCGGTTGGCTCGATTTCAAGCTGTGAACCTTCTGCCGCTGTGCCGATACAGGCCAGCGGATAGACACTTTCAAGCAATTGCGGCTCGATTCCGGATAGCGGGCCAACGCCGACGCTCACCTGGCGCACCTGTGCGGCCCGCAGACGGGCTATCTCTCCCACTTGGGAAATAAGCGCTTGGCAGATCGAGAACTCATGCATTGCGGTTCGCCTCCTCGGCAGCGAGCGCCTCGTCAAGGAGCTCCCAAGTCGAACGCGCTTGTTGCGGCGTCATTTTTTGAATCGCGTAGCCAACATGGACCAAAACGAAATCGCCACACTCGATCGGCTCGTCTTGCAGCAGGAACAAACTTACCTCTCGCTCAACACCCTGAGCGGAACATCGGGCCCGAAAGCCATCAACAGCCACGACTTCCATAGGAATACCGAGGCACATGGCCTTGCTCCAATTATCGCCTTGATTCATCTCAAGCTACGGCCTTGCGGCGTTGATTCATATCAACGCCGCGATCGGACGGCCCAATATATACCAAAGACTAAACATAAACGAAAGTACGCCGCGTAACCAAACTCGATTGCTCTGCCTAATTCGCCCTTGTTCTGAAAAAACGGGAGCTATGACGTGGGTCTTGGGATTTTGCGCTGGCGGTTCTGGGACTGCCGGGTGAACCCAGTCGGGCGATAGCCGAGGCCATCGTCCTTGTCTGTAATTTCTTTAACGCAAGCGCGAGGTTTCCGAAAATCAATGAGTCGGATCAATCCCTTGCGGTCTTCGCGAGGGGCAACTTCCGTTTAGAGAGCACCTCAAGGACCTCCCGCGCGCTGATCACCGCGCCTTGTGCTACTTTCGCGAGCTAAGCAATGCGCCGAAGAAAACGGCGCGATTGATTCTAAACCGTCGACGGCGCGAAGAGCTACGTCAGTGTTCGACTTGACAATAATCAATGCCGAAATGAAAGGATGCCGGCATGCAAATATGCAATCAGGCTCGTCGTATGAAAGATTGCCATGCCTCGACAATTCGATGCGATCGTGATCGGCTCCGGCCTCGGGGGGTTGACTGCGGGAGCCCTTTATGCCCGGGCCGGACATCGTGTTCTTGTTCTGGAACGCAACGTGCAGTTTGGCGGAGCCGCGACAGTCTACCATCATGGCTCTCTTGCTATTGAGGCATCATTGCATGAGATCGACGGGCTTGATGCTGAAGATCCCAAGGTGCCGATCCTCCGTGCACTCGGCCTCGATCATGACATTCCGTTCGTCGGCGTCGGAGACTTGCATGAAGTGAGAAGCCCGTTGCTCGGGGAGCCATTTGTCCTGCCGCACGGATACGACGCCGCTCTCGCGGCGGCCAAGCTAGCTTTCCTCAACAAGCCAAGGGGATCGATGGTTATTTCGAGCGCATCCGTGCCGCTCGCCACGTGGTGGCAACGATCAGCGAACATCAGGACGACCGCGACTGGTGGCTATGGAACGCGCCGACCTTGCCGTGGCGGCTATGGCCCCTCATTCGTGATCGCAACTCTACTGTCGGTGAGGTATTTCGGCGACTCTTCGGCGAGCACGAGGCAGTAAAATTCGCATTGGCGTCCAATCTTCCCTATTACGCCGACGATCCTGAAACCATGCCGTTCATCTTCTATGCCATTCCGCAAGCGTCATACCTGTGCGGTGGTGGCCACTACATACGCGGCGGCTCTCAAGTCCTCAGCGACCGGCTCGTTGCAATCATACGGGAGGTGGGTGGCGAGGCCGAAGCCAACCGCGAAGTGGCGGAGATTCTACTCAACGGCAACGCGGTTCGAGGCGTGCGCCATTGTGCCCGCAGTGGTGGCGACACTAAAGAGGAATTCGCGCCGGTCGTTTTTGGCAATGCGGCGCCGACAGTGCTCGCAGTGATGTTGCCCGACAGCAAACGCGCCACGTTCATGGCTGGGTACAAAGATAGGCGCCCGTCGCTATCGCTGTGGACAATTTCGCTCGGACTGAGCCGACAGTCCCGGGAATATGGCGTGCAGCGCTATTCCACGGCTATCTTGCCAGCCTGGCTGACGGCGATTTCGCGATACCGTGAAGCTGCGGCCATCCCCGGGGAGGATCCGCCAACGCGGATCACCCCCTACGGATTCGTTGCCTACGATCAAATCGACTCCGGGCTCAACCAAAATGGACCGTTTCTCGCATCATTGGTGGGACTCGATCGGATCGAGAATTGGGCCGACCTCGCAACGGAAGCGAAACGGACGCGCAAAGAACGCTGGATGGACCGGATCATCGCAGACCTCGATCGTCAATATCCCGGAATTGCCGGCGCCATCGTGCAGCGCGAAATGTCGACCGCCGAGACCTTTCACCAATACCTAAACACGCCGGGCGGCGCTTTGTACGGATTCGCACCCGAGTCCCGCGATTTCATGCCGCTAGTAGAAACCGCCGTCGGCGGTCTCTACCTTGCCTCGGCGTTTACCGGTGGGGGCGGCTTTACAGGAGCGATTCTCGGTGGGGGCTGGGCGGCGAAAGCGGCAACGAAATCCGGAGAGTGAGACGCCCGACAACACCGGCCGCGTAAATCAGGATCATTCAGACAGCGGAAGGGTAGCCAAGATGGAACCACGCTCGAGGAGGCGGCCGTTCATGAGTTTGGCTCGCGGCGCGGCGACGGGAGGAAAACGCCCTTCCCGTGGCTTCCATGCAGGAGGCGGTTTGGCCTTCGTGATTGCCCGGCAGATCTTACCAGAGTGGTCGGAGAAGGGCGGGTCGAACTCTCTTGTTTGGCAATGGGACGCCCGGCCCAGCGATGCCCTCGGGCCCATGT
>JASHYD010000432.1 GCA_030043175.1 Xanthobacteraceae bacterium
ATGCGGATCCGGATGTCGCTGCCAACTTCGATCTCGACGGCCGGCCCTTCTGCTTCCGACCTCTCGTACGATGATGGCGGCGCCACCACCTCGGCGAATCCTACCGCAGCGCTGCACAGCTCCCGGCGCCAGCGATAAATCTGTCCAGGAACCACATCCATGCGCCGGGCGACCGCGCTCACCGACGCGCTAGGCGCAAATGCTTCCGCAACAATTGCCCGCTTCTGCTCTTCGCTCCACCGCCGCCGCCGCTCCGGGCCCGAAATCACTTCCACGCGTCTCATCGCACCGTCCCTTGCACTGCTGCAAACCACATGGCTTGCACCAGTGCCAGAACAACGCCGGTGAGTTCCGCGCGCGCAAGGCGGCCGCTATCGGCTTTCAATTACCCACAATTGTTGACCCCGCGCGTGCGCCAAACTCAATATCTGAGAGGCGGGACAGTCCACGCCACATGACGAGATTTCCAGGGGCGGGATCGTTGGCGCGAGCGAGATAGCCACCGAGCCTGGCAACCTTGATGATGTAGCGGGAGAGAGACTTGTGGCTTTTTGGCTCGCTCTTATCCGGAACGAGATGATCGAGCAGACGTCTCTCGGTATCTGTCAATGCGAGACTGGGCGGGGCGTTGGGGGTGGTACGATTTAACATCGTCATCCAAAAGATGCGCCAACTGACAATACAGAAGACCGAGATCAGATTGACGAGGCGCTCAGCAGTCCGCAGCTTGGACTCTTCCGCTTTGCAGCCAGACTTCAGAACCTTGTGAAACATCTCGATTTTCCAGCGCATCGCATACCACTGTAGTTTTTCCTTGGCGTCTTTGAGCGACCGAACGGATAGATCGGTGATCAGTTTCCAGTCGATAAGCTTCCTGTTCTGCTTCGGCTTCCCGCGCTCTTTGGCATGAACCACGGTCAGATCCAGGGGTGGATATTGCTTCTGTTTTCCGATCGGTGGAAGGAGATGAAGCCTTTCAAACTTGATGTCGAGGTCGGCAATGTCCGGATTGCCGTTGGCATCCCGAACCTCAACGCGATATCGGCCCTTGATCTCGGCCTTGGCCATGTCAGCGGCCACCGTGTGCTTCCCATCGCCCGCCAACCGATCCACACAAGTCCGCACCAGAAAATGCGTGCCGATCTCTTTTGCTGTGCAGAAGAGCTCATAAATGTCGCTCTCGCGGTCGCCGATATGCACGCACCGCCCCGGATCTCCCAGCGTTGCGGTGGACTGCCTCAGGTTCTGCAGCCAGCGTATGCTCTCCTTGTGCTCTATCGGAACGCGCGTTGGGTTGATCTTCTTCTTCAGTGCTGCCGTTCCCTTGAACTTTTTCCGGTTCCAGAACTTGATGGCCGCCAAGCCGAGAGGCAGACCTTCAGTTGTCAATGCGAGACTTGAATGCATCAGGATGCCACACACGGTATGAAGACGGAGACGACCTTCCTTATCCCTTACGCCAGTGACCCTGTAAGTGATCCCAATCTTGTCTGGGCTTTCCCGCCGAAACGAAAACTCCGTCGTATCGTGCAACACCAAGATGGGGCCTTGGGTCGCAATGAATCGGTCCTTCGTTGCCTGGAAATGCCCAGCCAGAATGTCGGCTTCATTCACGCGTTCGTTCGAGAAGAAGCGATATGCTGCTTTGGTGTTCGCCCAATCCTGGCAAGCCATTGGAACGCTCTCGCCGACCGCATCGCTTATCTGTTCTAACAAGCAGTGAAGCCTGTTGCCGAGCCGAACGTCCGCAAATTGGCAAGCAGCAATTTCTCGATCGATCCAGCTGGTGGCCTCGACGCCGCGACCACGGCGGTTCTCTCTCAATATCACGAAGCACCCTCCAAAGTGATTCGGGTGCTTGACAAGGAATCACAGCCGATTCGTCGGGTACAAGCCGCGCTCAGGTCGCCGCCACCAAACAAGAGGTCGAATCGCGGCTAACCGATTCATGGGACTCTATAAAATTATTTTTTGCTCAAGGAGAAATTTGTGGGTAATCGAAAGCCCTATCGGAGGGTTACAATTCTCCCAACGTTTACGGGGATTCAGTCGGCCACTACGAAGACGATACGTTGGTCATCGACACCATCGGAATCAGGCCCGGCCCGTACCGGACGGTCGACCGCTTCGGGTGGTCGAGCGCTACCGCCTCATCGACTATGAGGCCACCAAGGCAGCTCTGGAGGAGGCCACAAAGGAATGGCCGCAGGTCGGTGCTAATGTTGATCGCAACTATAGGGGCAAGGGCCTGCAGCTCGATTCAAGGTCGAAGGCTGGCGGTTTCGCCTCGGTCGGCTTTATGTTCAAACGCGCTGTCGGCTGCAACAATGCTCCGTCGGTTCGGCTCTCGACCGGGGTGCTGACGGCTTTGAGGGGGACTGGTCAATATCGGTTGCCGTCTGATCGGTGTTGCGCGTGATCTGCTCTTGACCTGTGGCGATAGTGGCCGCGGTCTGATTGGTGCTCCGCATCGTCGGCTCTTGCCCGACGGCGATACTGGTGGCGGTCTGATTGGCCAGCGGCAATGCGCGTCGCACCCCGAAGCCCGCAACGGTGGAGAGGCCCAAAAAAAAGAGGGGGTGGGTATGGTTGCAACTCCCGACCTGTCCGAAAAGTGCAGAACTTCGGAAGTGCACTTTTGCACTTCTACATCTGCAACCGGTTCAATATCGTTTCCGCAGCGGAAGGGTCCGCAGGAGCCACTGCCATGCGCTGCAATCCCGTCGTCTTTGCAATCTGGCTGGCGTTGGTGGTGCCTTTCAGGCACATGACCGTGTTGAACTGGTCCCGGTTGAACGATAACCGACCATCGAGAGCGGTCGGATTGTATCCATCATAACCCCGCCCGTCACTGAAGACCCATGGCGTATGGTGGGTCGCAACCGATAAAATTCCGAAGCCGGTGGCGATGAGCTGACCATGAGGAATATCTGAGCTCCTCTACCTTTTTTCAGTCATCAGTCATATCGAGCAGCCGTCGAATTTTAGTGCGTACTGTAGCCTCCGATTCTTGGTAGGCTATACGGCCGGCAAATTGGCCCATACTGTTCATCATATACACTATGGCAGTATGGTCCATCGTATACTCGCCATCCGCAGTCGGTACTTTTCGCGCGAAAGCCCGATAGGCGGACATCGCAGCTTTTATGTTTTGTTGGCGGCCCGATAACCC
>JASHYD010000433.1 GCA_030043175.1 Xanthobacteraceae bacterium
GAGCGCTCGAATGGACGCTCGCGGCGATTGATAAACGCCGTCCTCATGCCGGCGGACTTGGCGCCGATCACATCGAACGCATGGTTGGCAACGAACAGGACCTGATCCGCCCGGAGCCCAACAAGCTCGGCCGCCTTGGTGTAGGTCGCGCCGTGCGGCTTGAAGGAGTTAGCCTCAGCAACCGATATGAGCCGGTCGAAGGGCACGTTGTGATACTTCTTGGCGGTCTCCAGCATGTCCGGGTCGCCGTTCGAGAGCACGACGAGCTTGTATCTTGTCTGAAGCTTTGCGAGCGCAGCCGGCACTTCCGGGAAACACTCGAGCCTCTCGATCGCGGCAACGAGATCGCGGACTTCGTCGTCCGTATGTGCGATTCCGCTGCGGTTCAGCACATGATCGAGCGCACGAAAGCCGATCTCGCGGTACGGCGTGTGTTCCTTATGCAGCAGCGCGTCGATCATGGAATTTTCGAAGTGCGTCCGGCGCCACCAGGTAACGAATGAATTTGGGTTGCCGGTCCAGCCCTTGGCAACGAGGTACGGCGTGGCGATCTTTGTCAGCCCGCCCTGCATATCGACGACCGTGCCGTACAGATCGAACATGCACACCTCGATCCTGTCCTTTAGAGTTTGGATGTCCGTCATTGCCGTTCGTCCCTTTCGCAGCGCCGTGTGATTTTGTTGGTCGATGTGACCGCGCCCGTTGCATTTGTGAAATTGATTTATGCTCTATTAAACTGATCTGTGATTGCCTGCCCGGGCCATGGGAAGAAGGAGCACCGCCGCCACCCCCGCACCCAACCAGATTGCCGCTTCGATACCGCGATTTGGTTATACCGAGAGACAGATCGCCACGGCCGCCCCGAAGGACTGCCCCGGCAGACGCGACGCGGCCGGGACGCCGGCGCTATCGCTCCCGTCGCACGGCAAACCGTTTCAACCGGTCTTTCCGGTCCTTTAGGTGGCTGGGGTTATTTGATCGGGCTCAGCCTGTTGGCCGTGCCACCGCCATCGGCCGGTATCTTCGACATCGCGTGCCGTCTTGTCCTTTGCGGCATCGGTTTCGCATTGCCGGTCACCGAACATCAAGGCGATTGATGAGCATCGAACCCTGAAGGCGGCGATCAACGCCGCAGATTGCACCTTGATCTTCCTGTTCCAACTCTTGATATACTATCCTATCACGGTTTCGAAGAACTCACTCAGAAGCTCTGGCCAAATTTGGCTCCTCTCGTGTGCTTGGCGACTCACAAAACGAGAGGCTGTAGCGGTGAACGACCGCCGCACATGTCACACTTCTACTCCCCCGCCAGCAGAGTCGAACCTCCTATTCGGGGTTGGCAGGATTATCTTCGTAGAGGAACCCGAACGACGGTGTATCTGCATTCATCACATGATTGGCAGGTCATAGGTCGGTAATGAGTTTCGTGGGAACTGCTATTGAGTTCATGCAGCCGTAGCGAATGCCTTCCCGCGTTGGCGGCCATTGAAGGAAGTGTACGTTCCCGCTTCCTCTCGCTTGGGTCGATCCGTCGCTTGACGTCCGCCTGGATCTGCACCAGTTAACGCCCATGTTCTCGCTGCTGTTGGACTCTGTTCAAGAGTACTTACTGGCCACACGTTGCGCGACAGCAGGATGGTTACCATTCGATCTCGAATCATGACGCGAGTCGTAGCAAGAGGACTGCGGCGTTGGCATTCATTTTCGACCGGCGGCCTTTTGCTCGGGACGCTATTCTTTGCCGCCTCCCTGACGCCGTCGCTGCTCCCGCGGACTGTTTTGACGCAGGGCGTCCTTTCGGGATGCTCTCTCGCGGGCGGATACGGCATCGGCGTATTCGACAGTTGGCTTTGGACCTACATGGAGCTCATGGAGCCCGACGGCCGCTTCTTGCGCGTCGCCAAGCTCGCTGCCGCGACCGGTTGTGCAATCGTCGCGATCATCTCCCTCTGGCACGCGGCAGGATGGCAGAATTCGATCCGTGAGTTGATGGAACTCGAGCCGGTCGGCGCGGCGCATCCACTCAAGGTCAGCGCGATCGCGCTCGCTGTTTTCGCAATCCTGATTGTGCTCGCACGATTCTTCCGAACGACGATCCGCGTCGTAGCGACAAGAGCTAACCGCTTCCTTCCACGGCGGGTGTCCAATGTCGTTGGCGTCGTCGCGGCGGTTGCGCTGTTCTGGGCGATCTTCGCTGGAGTTCTGTTTCGTACTGCACTGCGCGTTGCCCAGGAGTCGTTCCAGGAATACGACGCGCTGATCGATTCGGAGACCGAGCCGCCCACGGACCCTCTGAAGACCGGCAGCAGAGCTTCGCTGCTCGCCTGGGACAGGCTCGGTCGGGCGGGACGGGAGTTCATCAGCTCGGGGCCGACCCGTGAAGTTATCAGCGCTTTCACAGGCAGAGCGGCACTCCAGCCTGTTCGCGTCTATGTCGGGTTACGATCGGCAAACACGCCGCAAGCGCGCGCCAAGCTTGCCCTGGAAGAATTGAAGCGGGTTGGCGGGTTCGAGCGATCCGTGCTGATTGTGATGACGCCGACGGGCACGGGCTGGGTTGACCCGGCGGCGATCGACAGCGTCGAATATCTGCACGAAGGTGCAGTAGCGAGCGTCGCCATGCAGTATTCCTATCTCGCCAGTTGGCTCTATCTGCTTGCGGACCCCGGCTATGGCGCCGATGTTGCACGGGCCCTGTTCAAGGAGATCTATGGATACTGGATCACGCTTCCCAAGAGCGGCCGGCCGAGACTTTATCTGCACGGGATCAGTCTTGGCGCCATGAATTCCGAACAGTCGACGGACCTGCTAGAAGTCATGGGCGATCCGTTCGACGGCGCACTCTGGAGCGGGCCGCCCTATTCGAGCAAGTTGTGGCGCTGGCTCACCGATCATCGCAATCCCGGATCGCCCGCCTGGCTTCCCAAATTCCGCGATGGATCGTTCGTCCGGTTCATGAACCAGCATGGAGAGTTTGCCGATCCGGCTTCGCGTCTGAGTGCCGCGTGGGGACCGATCCGGATCGTCTATCTCCAATATGCGAGCGACCCTGTGACGTTTTTCGACTATCGCAGCCTCTATCGCGAGCCGCAATGGATGGCTCCACCGCGCGGCCCCGACGTGTCGCCGGATTTGCGCTGGTACCCACTTGTAACCCTCCTCCAACTGACGCTGGACATGCTCACGGCAACCAATGCGCCGATCGGTCACGGTCATGTCTATGCGCCGGCACACTACATCGACGCGTGGATCAACGTTACCGACGTCCCCAACTGGTCGCCGGCAGATATCGCGCGGCTAAAGCACCATCTCTCCAAACCCTAACCCGCACCAAGCTCGCTTGGATCGCCGCGCTGAGCCATCTCCTGACAAGCACCATCAGTCGTCGGACTCGAAACCGGCAGCGACCTCATCATAAAGTAAAATCCTCTACGTGCCGGGCGGGCTCGGCGTTTACGCCGCGCAAACGCGACCTGCGATTCTCGACTTCATCTGCAAATTGCATGAGACGACGACCTGGACCGTAGGCATCTGCAATGGAGTCGAGATCCTCGCCAACGCGGGTTCTCGATGGCGTCCACCAACTACTTCGCACGTGACCGGGTGGCTCTCGGCGGCAAGAGCTAAAGACCCGGTATCACCGCGATGTGACGATCGTCACCGGGGCCGGCGTCTCTGCGAGCGCCGACGCTGGATTGTGTCTGAGCGTGAGATCGCAGGCCAAGAGGTCGCGGAAAGAATTCAGCTCGGGATCGAGTATTATCCCGATCCGCCATTCGGGCCAAAAACCGCCGACGAGGCCAGCCACCAGGCAAAGGCGCAAAACGTCGACTTCGAGAGGCGCGGAGATCCTTGCAGGCATTCCGCGTCAGTTCTAACGCCTAAAGATGTGGCGTGAGGTTATCAAATACACCAGGCCCGCTACCATCGGCATGCTGAGCGGCTCCACCGTCATGAACGCCTTCGCAATTCAGTGCTCAGCCCTCCCGCTGGCTCAACGACGCCGCGGTTGTGCTCCGTCTTGCGACCCCGGCGCTGATCTACACGCTAACGCGCATCGGCGGGGCAATGTGCATCGACAACCATAACAAGTGAGGCGACCGGTTTGACGAACTCCCGCCGTCGCATCGCGCGCCGATGAGCGAATCCTGCCGCCAGGGGCCGGCCTTTGTCGAAGGACGGCATTTGTCGCGTGACAAGGTTAGCCGACCATAGTTGCAGCCAGCGCGGCGTTCATCCGGTGCTCTTGGCCCGGGGGCCAGTTCGTCGTCCCGTCCAAAATCGCATCCCTGTTTGCACTCCAGCAATGGAGCGCCCACTGAGTGACATCAATCGCGGTATTATCGAGGTCCACCGGATCCTATCGTCAGCTTTCAGTCCGAGCTCTACAGCTTTTGCGACACGCCGAAATAGAAACCGCGGCGCGCGCCGTATTGCGGAGCAAATTCACCAATGCCGCTGCCGGTGCGAAGTTCGTAAATTTGATCGAACAAGTTGACCACGTCGAAACGCACTGTCAACGGCTTGAAGTCAGGCGACCATTTGAAGTCGTGGGCGATGCCCACATTCACGACCGCGTATGGCGTGGCGTGCAACGAATTCGGCACGACCTCGGGCAACTCGCCTGCACGCAGGCCGCTGCCATAGGTTAGATTCGCGGAGAACAGCGTATCATACCACCGATACGAGGCGCCAGCCGAGCCAGTCATGCGCTGCATGTCATCGGTATAATGCCAATTGGTCAGGAGGTAGTTGTAGTCTGCCGCGTCAATAAGATATTGATTCGACTCGATGTCGACGGCTCTTGTTATATTGTACGAGAAGTTGGCGTAGGCATTGAAATTCCCGTCATTGTATTTGAGCTTGACCTCGCCGCCTTCGCTGTACCCGCGCGCGTAGTTGAACTGTGTCAAGACGACCGCCGCACCGAACTGGCCGTCGTCGATCTCATCCCGCGTGTTCTTATAATAAGCGTCGAGCCCCACAGTGAGGCCCGGCAGCACCTTCTGGTCCACGCCGACATCGTAATAACTCGAGCGTTCGGGCTTCACCGGATCGTTCAAGGGGACTTCGGGCTGATTGGTCGTATTGGTGAACAGCGCGATATTCGATTGAGCGGCCTGAGCCTGGTAAGGCGGGGTGAAATAGCGTGCGAAACCGGCGTGAAGGGTGGTGGCGTCGAACGGCTTATATATCAGAGCGACGCGCGGACTGAGCTGATTGGCATCGACATACTGATACAATTGATCGAACCGCAAGCCCCAGTTCAAGGTGAGCTGGCTAGTCAATTTCCATTCGTCCTGAAGGTAGACCCCAATGTTCCATCCGAGCTTTGAATTGTCATCGGTAAGGGTCATGGGCGGTCCTGTAACTGCACCGACAGCCCCGGGCAGGACGGTCGCCACGTCGCCAACGTTCGTCTGCTCGCCACTGACCGCGAAGCCCGCCCGCAAGATATGTTGGTCGTTTGCGATGTAGGATGCATCACCTTGCACGCCGGTGAGCATGCTTCGCCGTTCGACGTTGGATGCTACATCGTTGAACACCAAATCGCCGAAAACATCAGGAATGAAGCGGATCTCGGCGTACCGCGAATAAACCGCGAGTTGCGCGTCGCCGTCGCTGCCATGTGTCTGTAATGCTACGATATTGGCGACGTAGGTATCGTACTCTCTCTCATTGAGGGTTGACGAGTTGAAATTCGCCGGACCGAAATCGCCGAGCGGCGTCTGCCCAGGGTTGTTCGGTATCTGGAACGCGCTATAGGATTCGGCGGATATCACGCTGAGCCGTGTCGAGTCGTCGAGCAGCGTCGATGCGTAGCCGAAGAATTTACCTTGCTGCGTTTGATCGTGGAGAGCGTTGGGCGACGACGTCGTGTTTTCGAGCCCGAGATCGTTCCACGTGCCGCGCGCGGTTACGAAATATTCCGAATTGCCGACGCTGCCGCCATAGTCGAAGCTGGGCGTGAACGTCTGTCGGCTGCCGCCATAGAGACTGACTTCGCCGCCCGGTGTCGCAAAACTGCGGCTCGTGATATCGAGCACGCCCGCAGTGCGCAGCCCGTACTGCGCCGGCAGCGTGCCGGTAAGCAGGGACATGCTGCCGATGAAATTGGTGTCGAGGACCGGACCGAGCGCCGATACCCCCTCGGGAAGCACGACGCCGTTGATCCTGATTGCACATTCGCATATTCGTTGCGAACGTGAAAATTCGGATTGGAGACGGCCGAATCATAGGACACGCCCGGCAATTGCAAGATCAGCTTGTCGATCGGCGTGTTGTCGGCCTGTGGCAGCGACACTATCGCATCACGATCGATGGTGTAGGTGCTGGCCCCGAGCTTTGGCAGCAAGTTTTCGCGCGACAGGTCCAACACACCCATCTTGTAATCCAAGGCCGCCTGTGCCGGGGTTGGTCCTCCGGTTCCGGGCGCTGCCGCCTGCGAGGCACCCGGGGTCTGGGGAGGGGCACCGCTGACCGGCGCCGCCCGGCGCTTCGGCACTTGCCTTTTCGCTGTCACCTTTATCTCAGGCAACTGCGCCGTCCCTTTTTCCATTTCGGATGGCGTTGCTGCGCCCTTTCCCCCTTCGTCTTGCGCTACAGCCAGCGAGTTGGCGAGGAAGTACAGCCCGATCGCAATCCCCGACACGAACGAGGCGGGACAAAGCACGCGAATCGATACGATGTGGTCTGCGCAGGCGCAACGGCGTCCGGCAGGCGAGTTCTCCCGCGATGATCCCGAAGACATTTTAGAACGTTCCTAAACACGATTCGTCCGCCGAAATCTCCGATAACAACGACCATCCGAACTAACAACTGGTTATCCTGTATATTGTAGAGCTTCCAATTTTGATTATTTTAACTTTCAAGTTGTAACAATTCTAATTCTAATACGCTGAGCCCAGCGTCTTATTGAGACCGCCCGAGCTTAGAACGTCTTTAAATTGCGCCACTCGCAATTCCGGTCGCCTGATATCGAGGGAACGAGGAGGAAGAAGAGGAAAGGCTTGGCGAAAATAGTTTGGAGAGATTCTAGTCAGCGGGAGCGGCGCGAGGGTGAAAGCCGACGGCGGGGCCGACGCGACCTTGTTGCGCCTCACGCGGTACGGCATGATGGTCGTTTGACCGACAGTCGGAAAAAGCTGTGTCCGGCTTTCGCCTTCACGCCCGTTACTTCCGTTGATAGCATTGTGTCATAGCATCGCCGGGCCCGGAGTGATACGCAGCTGTACGAGAGATGAAGGGATGAGGAGGCCCTTCGAGTTCGGCAATCGGGTACTGATGTTAAGCTCCCCTCGGCGCTCGAATGAGGGTCGCTGTGTCCGAAGGCGGGGTAATGCCTCGCTGGCCAGGGAAGAGAGAGCAGCTATGGAGAAGTCTAACCGCCGCAAGCTGCTCTCGTCAAAAAGCGACGGTGGTGAACGTTGCGGAAACGTCAGGGCATGATCTTGGGCAGGCATGGTTGAGAGAGGCGAGCCCAAGCAAACCGGTGATGACGTGTCGAAAATGGTGAGTTGGCATGATCGGCTGGGACGCCGCTAGGGGCATGCGCTGGCAGCGCGTGAATGTTGGGGTTAAAGTTGATGACAGGCCTTGCTCCTTTCGTCCGATCGTAAGCCGATCACCTCGCGATATCGCGGTTTACGGCGTCGGCAAACATACGCATGAGGCGCACTAGTTCCTTGATATCGCGGTCATCCCACGTTGCCAACGTCGCTGCGGCAATCCGTTGGCGTGCCTTGTCGAGAGCATCGGTCATGCTTTTGCCCTTCGCTGTTACGGTGGCCTGACTGACCCGACGATCGGCGGCTGCTGCCCGGCGCTGGACTAGGCCGAGGCGTTCGAGCTTTGCGACCTGGCGGCTAACCGTCGTGTAGTCGCGTCCGACCCGGTCGGCGAGGTCTACGACCCCGATCGGGCCTCGTCGCTCGACGACGACGAGCAACGGAAACAGCGCACGATCGAGCGATATGCCGGCCTCCCGAACCATCATCTCGTCACGCTGAGGACGGTTGATGACACTGATGATATCGATTAATGCCTCGTGTAACGCCCTGACCTGTTCACGGATATGTGTACGTTGCACACTTTTCCTTGACGGCATGCCCGCTCTCCAATTATGTGCATATTACACGTACGGGGATGGTAATGGCAGACGATTTTGCGGCGGACGTGTTGATTTGCGGGGCCGGTGTCGCTGGCCTCACGCTGGCCATCGACCTTGCCCGGCGGGGTGTGTCCTTCCGGCTGATCGACAAGACGGACGATCCGTTTCGTGGTTCGCGCGGCAAGGGCATTCAGCCGCGAACGCAGGAGATTTTTGAGGACCTTGGCATCATCGATCGCATCGTTGCGGTCGGTGGGCTTTATCCACCGCAGCGGGCATATCGCGAAGACGGCAGCTACACCGAGGCCGGTGTCATCGAGCATCCGGAACCGACGCCTGCCGAGCCCTATCAAATCCCTCTGATGGTGCCACAATTTCTCACCGAACGCGTGATGCGCGAGCGTCTCCTTGAGCTTGGACGCTGCGTGGAGTTCGGATGTAAGCTGGTTGCGCTGGAACAGGACAAGGATGGCGTGACGGCGCGGCTTCCCGGCAAGGCCGGAGAGGAGATCTTTCGCGTGCGCTATCTCGTCGGTGCCGACGGTGGCCATAGCCTCGTGCGTCACGGGCTCAACATCGGCTTTCCAGGTAAGACGCTCGGCGTGCGTGCAGTCGTGGCGGATGTCGTCCTGACGGGCCTGGGACGTGAGGCATGGCACCGGTTCAACGAAGGTTCAATGGATCGGCAAATGTCACTGTGCACGCT
>JASHYD010000434.1 GCA_030043175.1 Xanthobacteraceae bacterium
TCGTTCGTTTGGCCGAGGAGAACCGGGACTGGGGTTATGACCGGATTGCCGGGGCGTTGGCCAATCTGGGATATCGTGTATGCGATCAGACGGTCGGCAATGTCCTGCAGCGCCACGGTCTGCCGCCGGCGCCGGAGCGCAAGCGCACGACCACCTGGTCGGCGTTCATTCGCACCCACTTGGCGTTGCTAGCGGGCACCGACTTCTTCACCGCGGAGGTGCTCACTCTGCGCGCGTGGGGAAGGTAGCCACTAATCGAAGATAAAAAAAGCACACGGATTGTTCGTTGCATAACTTTGAGCGGAAATCGCCTGTGGGTAATGGCTAACGAAACCTAATTGCGGGGTGAGCTAGCGGAAAAGCGCGGTGCGTTCTTTGCGTATTTTTCTTGCCTCGACGCTGCGGCTAGCGAGATGGACGACGGCAGATCGGATGCGTCCACGATCGCACTCGGCATCAAATATCTGTGCGCCTCGCAGTTTGCCCGTATGGTCGAACTCGAAGGGCGGAGCCTCAGTCCGGCGGCGCGGCGGCTGTTCGAGAGCAAAGTGCGAGACAGCCAACTCGAAATGGCCACGCAAGCCGTCCTCGTCGGACGAGCCGACTGCGTGAATAAGCCCCCATGTTGCCGGTGCCGGACCATTTGGGCTCGAGCTACCGAGGTCGCAGGCTCGACTGCGGACCGGGTAAAGTTGCTCGGCATCGGCATAGTAACGGCGGAAGACCGCTGCGGCGCGTAAGGGCCAGCGGTTTGCCACTCGCCGAAAAAGCCATTTAGCATCAATGGCAGCCGATAAGCAGGTTTGCCACCCTAAGTCTTTGCGCCGCGCCACAACCCTAGACCTCGTCGAACAACGTCGGCTGGGTTGGGCTTAACGGCGGCGGCCCTTTCTACGAACCCGTTCCGGGGCGCATTCCGCCTGTCGCTCAGGACCCGGCGCATCCCTTCGTTCCCAATGGCGCGGGCCGGCAGCCGACCTTTCGCATCGCCGATCTGAGCAATTCGAACCTCAAGCCGTGGGTGAAGGAGCGCATGAAGAAGGACAATGACGAAGTGCTGGCCGGGAAGGTCGCGTTCACGCCGGGCTCAAGCTGCATGCCTGCAGGCGTACCTGGCTTCATGGGTTATGGCGGACCGAACCCCACCTACTTCCTTCAAACCCCAATGGAAGTCTGGATAATACACAGTGAGCAAGTCCGTCGCGTCTACATGGACGTACCCCATTCGGAAAACCCGAAGCCGTCCTGGTACGGCGAGTCTGTCGGACACTATGAAGGCGACACGCTAGTGGTCGACACCATAGGACAGACCGAGAAGTCATTCGTTGACGTTTACCGCACTCCCCACACGGAGAAACTGCGCGTCGTCGAGCGCTGGAGAATAGTCGATGACGGGAAGGTGATGGAGGCGACCTTTACGGTCGACGATCCGGACGCCTTCTACCAGCCGTGGACGGGAATGCGGCGCTATCGGCGTGCGGAGCGGGAGATCACGGAAAACGTCTGCGCTGAGAACAACCAGCATTTGTTTGATTATCACATCCCGGTCGCCGAGCACCCGGATTTCTGAGCGGCGACGCGGTTAACGACACAAGGCGGGGGGACGGCATTCTCGGTCCCCTCTTCGCCCCTGATCAGGGGATGGCCCGCGCGAGTGCGAGTGTCCTGCGCATGCATCACCCTGAACCCGCCTTTGTCCCCTGCACCATGACGCCGCACCGGAGGTGTCAAACACGTGTGGGTGGTGCTTCGCGGCGCCGGCCGCGCCTTTAATCGAGCCACCAGGATTAGTTCTTCACGTATTTCTTGATGTCCATTTGATCGTCGGACGCCGCATAGATAGCCCCATTGCCATCGACCACGATCCCGATGGGCGGCTGCATTTTGGGGTCCGGCGGCACCGGGGGCGGAATGAAATACATAACCTTGCCGTCCGTCACGCGGCCGACGCGAATGCCGCGCTGGCAGCCCGGATTGTAATTGGCGGCGCCGGGCGTATCCGAGGACTGGGAATCGGCAACGTACAGCATATCGTTCTTGTCGACGGCGACCCCGCTCGGTCGCCCGAATTGTTTCCACGCGGCAAGGAATTTTCCATCTTTGTCAAAGATCACGACGCGGCTGTTGCCGCGGTCGGCGACGTAGAGGTGGTCCAGGCTGTCGAAAGCCAAAGCATGCGGCGAGCGCAATTGCCCATCGCCCCTGCCGTAGGTGGCAAAGGTCTTGATCAATTTGCCGTCCTTGGTGAATACCATGATGCGCGAGTTGTTGACTTTAGCTTCGCCATGGCCTTCGCTGATGTAGATGTCTCCGTTGGAGGCGACCGCTACCCCTGTCGGCGAATCGAAAATATCGAGGCTGGTCTGGCCAGCACCCTGACCGGGCTTGCCCAATTTCAGGAGCACCCGACCGTCGCGACCGAGCTTTGTCACCTGCATTCCTTTCATGCCCTTGGCCGCGGCATCGGCCACCCAGAGATTGCCGTCCCTATCGATAGCTGCCTGATGCGGCTCGACGAAGAGGCCGGCGCCGAAATTCTTTAGCGTTTTGCCATCGGGTCCGAGTTCGATGACTGGAACACAGTCGTCAGTTTCGCAACGGTCCACAGCCCAGAGGTTATTGTTCGGATCGACTGCGACGGCATTGACCGGGCTCCAGGGCCTTGGCGGAAAGGCCCAGTTCTCCACCTGGCGGTAGGGGTTGGGCAGGTTGCCGTTGGTCTCGGTGCAGGGATAGCTCGATTGCGCGCGCGCCGTCCCAACGGCGACGACGGTAGTGAGCAGCGCAACAGCAAATCTTTTTGGGCTCGCAGGCATATTGCTCCTCCCTTCATTTGCAGAAAGCGTAGCGGAGGAAACGCAGCACGTACAGGCACCTTTCAACAGGACGTGACAGGACCTGTGCACGCCAACGTCCCCCAATTCGTGCTCGGATAGAAAATCCGGATCCACCTCGTGGCGAGCGGCAACGGTGTCACAGGCGTCTTTTCTGCCCAGGCATCGCATTTGCACGATCGCATTAGGTCAATCATCGGCCGGTACGACGTGACGGCGGGCGACGGCTGGGAAGGCCGGTGCGAATCGTGAGTGAATAGCCAAATGATCTGGTCGCCCGCAACTATCACATGGGTGGACGCCGGCCACCATTGGCCTCATTTCGCAGGTCCGCATAAAGTTGCGACAGTGAATCGAATTGGCGACCATAAAGCTCATCAGCGCTTACACTGTCGGCGCGAGAAATATCCGAACGGCGAGGAAGAGGGGAAGCATGATTGCGCAGGGTTGCGCCTCGTGCGCGAGCCGCTTAAATCGCAGGGAGTGGCTGCGCGGTTAACTTCAACGCGCGCTGCCGGGCTGACAGTTCTTCCAGAGCCTCCTCCTGCGCGTTTCCCTGCACAACGACGTTGGCGCCGCGAGCCAGGCGCGCGTATTCCTCGACGCCCTCGCGACAATTGATTTTTCAGGCATCATATACTCTAGCTACACAAACAGTCGCCTGTTAAACCGCCGCACGAGGAGGAAACGGCCGGCAGCTGTCCCGGTGCGCAGGCCGTTCCCCGGTGGTCGTAGCACCGATAACAAACTGATCGAGTCAGTCGAGTGGTGCAACGTCGGGCGCGATTCCGAACGCCCCCAGCCAAACGTATCGCCGAGCAATCGGATCGTAAGGTATGCTGGCGCGCGGCGAATACGGGCGCGGAGCCCTCAAGCGTGAGAATTCGGAGCCGAGATGACTATACAAAAAAAGAGTCGCAATCCGCTGCAGCGCTGGATACGGGTGGCTCGGGCGCGGCCGCGGCTGTTTCTGGCAATCCTGCTCGGTCTTGTCCTCTTGCCGCTGTTCCCGGCAGAGTGGCGGCTGGCGACGCGTTCATTGGTGGCATGGGACATCGCGCTTGGTCTCTATCTCGTGCTTGCCTTCCGCTTAATGACGAATTGTGACGTCAATCACATCAAGCACCGAGCTGCGCATCAGGATGAGGGACGCACCACGATTCTGATACTCGTCGTGGCGTCGGCGTTGGCCAGTCTGCTAGCGATCCTGGCAGAACTCGGCGGCGCCAATCGTGAGCCCGCGCACCTCGCACTCGCGGCCATCACGATTCTGCTTTCCTGGGCATTCACCCATACGATTTTCGCTATCCACTACGCCCATGAGTACTACGGCGAAAAGGCCCGCAAGGGGGGCGGTCTGAATTTCCCAGGCGATGAGCCCCCCGACTACTGGGACTTCGTCTATTTTTCCTTCGTGGTCGGCATGACGTCACAAGTCTCGGACGTGGCCGTGACGTCGAGCGCGCTTCGGCGTCTGGTCGCCGCCCACGGGGCGGTATCGTTCATCTTCAATGCAACATTGCTTGCTCTGACAGTCAACATCGCCGCCGGCGCGATATGATTAAAGAGCTTTTTACGATAAGGTTGACCGTATCCCGCTCCGTCAGTCGCATCGAGAGCCGGGGACGTATTCTGGTAAGGGCGCGCGCTTTGCTTTCCGCCAGGGTAGCGCCTCGCCCACCCGCTCAATCCGATACTGCAAGTAATATAATTCCGTAGTAGGAATCAGTGGGCGATTCGGCTTTGCGCGTGCATTGAGCGCGATGACCACAGCCTCCGCATCATGCCATTCAGTCCCCGTTAGCTTAGAAAGATTCTTCCCCGCTGGGATCGCCAGCGGGGGGAACGCTTGTAGAAGTTATCTGCCGCGTGCCGCTCTTCGTTACGACGACCCTCCGCACTTCTTCGTCACCTTGTTGTAGTTGCCGCATTTGAGCGTCACCCAGTCGGCCTCCAGATCCTTCGAGTCGGGCAGGTAGTTCGACCAGGCGTCGCCGGGGACGAGGCCCGGGGTCTTCCAGACCACGTTGAACTGGCCGTCGCCCTTAACCTCGCCGATGAAGACGGGCTTGGTGATGTGGTGATTGGGCAGCATCTTCGCGGTTCC
>JASHYD010000036.1 GCA_030043175.1 Xanthobacteraceae bacterium
GTGGGTGCGAAGGACATGAGGGCGGTACACATGGAAGGGCTAATCACTGCGGGCTTAAGGCGTTGGCTTCGGCTGACTTGGGTGGAGCCCACAGCGTGACTTGGGCGTACATTCCCGGCAGCAGCGTTTCGTCGGGATTCGGCAAATCGATTTCGACCCGCATCGTGCGAGTGGCGGGCTCAAGCGCAGCGGAAATGCGGGTCACCTGCCCGGGCACTGTCTGCCCGTCCGGTCCAAACAGCCGCACTTGCGTGGGCCAGCCGGGGCGAACCGCGGCAGCGCTTGTCTCCGGCACCTCGGCAAATACGCGTACCACGTCGATTTCCTGGCAGGTGAACAGCGGCGCCTGGGGCCGGTTCGCCGTCGCCGCCTGCACCAGATCGCCGGGATTGATCGTCCTGCGAGTGATTACGCCGTCAAAGGGCGCAATGATCTTGGTGTATTCGAGCAGCGCCTGGAGGCGTTGCAGGTCGGCCTGCGCGGCTAGGAGATTGGCCTCGGCCAAAGCGACGTCGGCCTGTCCGACCTCGAGGTTCGCGTTCGACACGTTTTCCTTGGCCCGCTGCTCGTCGAGCTGTTGGGTCGTGACGGCCTTGCCGGCGAAGAGCTGCTCCCAACGCTTGAGCGTCACGTGCTGCAATGTCTGGTCCGCCTGCAGACCGATCAGCTTGCGCTTGGCGACTTCCACGGCAGCGGCCGACTGCTGCACGGCCGCACGGGCGCGCTCCACCTGTTGCTGCAATTCGGGGTCGTCGATCACCGCCAATAGCTGGCCTTTTTTCACATGGTCGCCGATATCGGCCTGGACCTGTGTAATGTATCCGGAGTCCTTGGCATAAAGATCGGTTGCAAAAAACGCCTGAACCGTTGCTGGGATAACCAGAGCCGAGGCCGGCGGTTCGCTTGCGTTGGCAGGCGGTTTAGTCTGCGCCGGTTGTGCCGCGGCCGCCTGCGAGGTGAGGATGACCATCGCCCCAATGCCACAAAGCGCGACGACTTTCCCAGTCAAGCTCGCAAATGGAGTGGCAGGAGCCGTTTTTAAAACTTGCATCATGATCGGGGTCACCGAGGTTCGTTGACCCGCCTGCGGCGAGGCGGTTCCTCATCCGCGACGGCATCGGCAACCGCGACGGTTGCCAGCATCCGTGCCGGCTCTTCATCGTGACGATCGGCCGGATGCAGCGAAACGCTCTTGCGACTCTGGCGGCCTTGCAGGATTGCGAAGATCGCCGGCAGGATGATCAGCGTCGCGAACGTCCCGCCGCTGAGGCCGCCGATGACCGCGCGCCCGAGCGGGGCGGATTGCTCGCCACCCTCGCCGAGGCCGATCGCCATCGGCAGCATACCTGCGAGCATGGCGCAGGTCGTCATCAGGATAGGACGCAGCCGCGTTGCCGCTCCCGTCACGGCGGCATGCGCGGCCTCGGCGCCGCTGATCCGGTCTCGTTCCGCGAATGTCACGAGCAGGATCGCGTTCGCCACCGCGACGCCGATCGCCATGATCGCTCCCATGAGAGATTGGATGTTGATCGTGGTGCGGGTGATCCACAAAGCAACGGTGACGCCAGCGACGACGGCTGGGATTGTGAGCACGACCGCAATCGACAGTTTGAACGATTGAAAATTCGCCGCCAGCAGCAGGAAGATCACCAGGATGGCGACAAACAGCCCAAGCTGCAGGCCGCCGAACATCTCCTGCATCGGCACGACCTGACCGCGAACGTTGACGTTCACCCCCTGCGGAGGGGCGCCGACCTTGTCGATCGCCTGCGACACCTTGCTGGCGACCCCGCCCAACTGCTCGCCAGCGACGTTGGCGCCCAGCACTAACATGCGCTGCATGTTGTATCGGTCGTACTCACCGAGTACCGTTCCCTGGGTGACGTCGGCAACGTTGCGCAGATTGATCTGGCCGCTGTGGTTGCGCCCTACCACGATGTTCTTGACTTCTTCCAGCGAATTCATGCGAGGCGTCGGAATCTCCACCTGCACCTGGTAGCCGACGCCGCTCTTGGGGTCGGGCCAGAAATTAGGCACCGTAAAGCGGCTCGATGATGTGGCCTCGGTGAGGGAATGACCAATTTCGGCTGCCGTCACACCGAGCATCCCGGCCATCTGCCGGTCAATGTCCACCTTTACCGCCGGATAGTCGAGCTCTTGCTCAAAGGCAAGATCGCGCAACGAGGTCACGCCGCCCAGCGCGTCGTGGACCTGTTCGGCGAATTGCCGCGACTTGGCGAAATCCGGGCCGCTGACCGCAACCTCGATCGGTGTCGGCGCACCGAAACTCATCACCTGGCTGACGATATCGTTGGGCTCAAAGCTGAACCGCACGCCAGGCAGTTCCTGCGGCAGAGTTTTGCGCAGGCGCTCCTGCAGCTCGGCAACGCGAATCCCGGCGTCGCGCTTGAGCTGCACCTGCATCGCGGCCTCCTCCGGGCCGCTCGTCCACAGATAGACGGTGTTGATCGGATAGGCGGCGTTTTGCACGCCGACAAAGCCAAGCGTGAGTTCGACATTCTCTGGGCCGACCTCGCGCGCAATGATGTCGAGAGCGCGTCTCACGAGCTTTTCGGTTTCCTCGATCCGGGTTCCGGGCGGCCCGCGAAGTCGAAACGCGAATTGTCCGGCATCGATCGACGGAAAGATTTCGCGACCGAGATTGCTCCCGAACACGACGATGATCAACGCGGCCAACAAGAGATAAACCGGCACGATCAATAACCGCCGCGCTACCACCCGGCTCGCAAATCGTCGGTAACGGTCGCGAAAGCGGTCGAACCGCGTGGGTCCTGACGCTTCGGAACCGTGCGTTTTTGGCAGCATCCAGACGAGCAGCACAGGGACCAGCGTCGCGGACAGAAGATATGAGGCAATCATCGCGAAACCGACCGCAAGCGCGAGCGGAATGAACAGGTTGCGCGCGGCGCCCTGCATGAAAAACGCGGCGACGAACACCGCGAGAATGCACAGCATCGCCAGGAAGTTCGGAACAAGAGTTTCAGACGTGCCATCGTAGCTCGCCTGCGGCAAGGTCCGACGCTGGCCGCGATGAGAGTGAACATTCTCGACGACGACCGTTGCCTCGTCGACCAGAATGCCGACTGCAAGTGCGAGCCCGCCGAGGGTCATCATATTGACCGTCTGCCCGGAGGCCCACAACGCGATCGCGGCAGCAAGGATCGCCAGCGGGATGTTCACGACGACGACCAGCGCGGTGCGCCAATCCCGTAGGAACAGCAGGACCATCAAGCCGGTAAGAATGGCGCCGAGCCCTCCCTCCTCGGTCAATCCGAAAATAGCCCGCGTCACGTAGGGGGATTGATCGAACTGGTAGCTGACTTTCACGCCCTCGGGGAGCACTGACTGGAACTTGGGGAGGTTGGCCTTGACGAGGTTGACGACGCTCAACGTTGATGCGTCGGCGCGCTTGGTGACGGAGATATAGACGGTACGGCGTCCGTTCACCAGCGCATAGCCGGTATCGATATCAGCGGCGTCTTCCACGGTGCCGATATCGCGGATGAAGATCGAGCGGGTTCCGTCAGAGCGGATGGGGACGTCGCCAAGCGCGCGAATACCGCTGACCACCGAATTCACCGGCACCATCGGAATCATATCGCCGAAGCGGACATTCCCTGAGGGACTGATCGTGTTGCCCTTGGTGAGCGCCGCAACCACCTCGTCGGGAGACATGTTGTAGGCCCGCAACCGATCCGGATCAGCATTGACCACAATCGCGCGCGGCGCACCGCCAAACGGCGGCGGCGCCGAGACCCCCGGCAAGGTCGCAAACAAGGGCCGCACCTTGAACAGCGCAGCATCCTGAAGATCCTTCAGGCCAAGCTTGCCGGTCTCGTCGGTGAAAACGAGGTCGCCGACCGGCACGCT
>JASHYD010000435.1 GCA_030043175.1 Xanthobacteraceae bacterium
GCCCGCTGAGGCGGCAACTCGCCAAATCATTCGCGCCTAGGTAGAGTGCCCGGTTGCACCGCCGGCAAGTTACGGTGCAACCATCCAAGAAACGGACTTTGCTGCAGCCTACTCTTCGTCGTCCGGCTCCGGAGGCTCCGGCCGCGCCTCGGGAGGCGAAAGTCCCTCAAGGCCTTTGAGGAGTTCCTCCTCGGTCATGCGATCGGCCGCGATTTCCATATCGTCGGCCTCCACATTGCCGCTTGCCCCGCCGATCAATGGCACCGTTTCAGGCTCGGGCTCATCAACCTCAACGTATTTCTGCAGGGAGTGAATAAGGTCTTCCTTGAGATCGCCAGGCGAGATCGTCTGCTCGGCGATTTCGCGCAAAGCAACCACCGGATTCTTGTCATTATCGCGGTCGATGGTTATGTGCGTGCCCGATGAAATCATCCGAGCGCGGTGGCTGGTCAGCAGCACAAGTTCGAACCGGTTTTCAACTTTATCGATGCAGTCCTCAACGGTAACACGTGCCATAGTCCAAAAAGCTCCAAGCTGTGACGATGTGACGTCACGCAACAATTGGTGCGGTCTGCGCGTTTCTATATTTAGCCTTATTGCGATGCAAGAATAAGTTAGTTGATTCGCATGACAGCTGCCTTACATTGTGCTTGGCTAAGCCGTGAACGTCTGTTAGCTGACAATTATGGCGGATGGGGCCGCCATAGTTCCCGCGACGGGGCTACTTGGCAAGCGATTGCGCTTTGCACCCGTTTTCCAAGCCTGAATTCCGTCGCAGCAGCGTTTGCGCCATTTTGGCGCAGTGCCTGCGTGGCGGGACTGCGCGCACTGACATATTGAAAGAGATCAAAAATGACAGTACCCGGCGAAAAAATAGCGTTGTTCATCGACGGAGCAAATCTCTACGCGACCGCCAAGTCGTTGGGGTTTGATATCGACTACAAACGCTTGCTCCGCGAGTTTCAAGCGCGAGGTTATCTGCTGCGGGCGTTCTATTATACCGCCGTAGTCGAAGACCAGGAGTATTCTTCGATCCGGCCATTGATCGACTGGCTCGATTACAATGGCTACACGGTCGTCACGAAGGCCACCAAGGAATTCGTCGATCAGACGGGTCGCCGCAAAGTGAAAGGCAACATGGACATCGAGCTCGCCGTCAACGCCATGGAGATCGCGGGTCACATCGATCACATGGTGCTGTTCTCGGGCGACGGCGACTTTCGCTCGCTGGTCGAGGCGGTGCAGCGCAGAGGCGTTCGCGTCACCGTGGCTTCGACGGTGTCGACGCAGCCGCCCATGGTCGCCGACGAACTGCGGCGCCAGGCCGACATTTTCCTCGACATCGCGGAGTTGCAGGCAAAAATCGGCCGCGATCCCGGGGAGCGCCTCGAACGCGCGCCCCGCGAGCCGAGGGAACCGCGCCAGCATACCCCGCAATTCTTGCAGCGCGGGCCGGCTGCGCGCGCGCCGGTCGGCGCGGGCGATGACGACGAATTCGACGAGGAATAAAGCCCGCGTCCCGTGCCGGTCGCCGGCACCCCGCCCGTGCGCTTCGTCGATGACGAGGTCGGCCGGGACTGCCCGCGCTGCCCGCGGCTGGTGGCGCTCCGCCATAACTTGCGGAGCAAAGAACCGGCCTGGCACAATGCCCCGGTGCCATCGTTCGGATCAGTGACGGCGCGTTTGCTCATCGTCGGGCTTGCGCCCGGCCTCCAAGGCGCCAATCGCACCGGTCGCCCCTTCACCGGCGACTATGCGGGCGAATTGCTTTACGCAACCCTCGCACGTTTTGGCTTTGCGACCGGAGAATATGCCGCACGGCCGGACGATAGCTTGCAGCTCGTCGATGCGCGATTGACCAACGCGGTGCGCTGCGTGCCGCCACAGAACAAGCCCGCCGGCGACGAGATCAAAGCGTGCCGACATTTCCTAACAGGAACGATCGCCGAAATGCCTAACCTCAAGGCGCTCGTGCTGCTCGGTCGCATCGCCCATGACAGCGCCGTGACGGCGCTCGCGCGCCCGCTTGCCGCCTTGCCGTTCGGACACGGAGCGCAACATCGCGCCGACGGGCTCATGCTGTTCGACAGCTATCACTGCTCTCGCCTCAACACCAGCACCGGTGTGCTGACCACGGACATGTTCCGTATGGTCTTTGCCGCAGTGCGCCGTTATCTGGACGATAAGACGAACCGCTAGAAGCGACGGATCACGGACAGGCACTCGTCCCTTCTGATGTTCATCTGTCATCCGTCCTTTGTCGCCTAATACGACATGAATTCGAGCAACGAGCCATCCGGATCGCGGAAATAGACGCTGGTGCCCTCTCCCTTGGCGCCTTGTCGCCTCACCGGCCCAAGTTCGACCGCCACCTGATGGCGGTTAAGATGCGCAATGGCGTCGGCGATCGGGCCTTTCCACTCGAAGCAGATGTCGCTATTGCCTGGCTGGACCGGCAGGCGGGCCACGATCATGCCGCTCATGCCGGGGCCGTGAAGATTGAGCTGGGTATCGCCGAACCGATACGCAAAAAACTGTCCGCGCGCCACCACTTCGGCCCCGACCACGTCGCGGTAGAAAGCATTAGAGCGCTCCCAGTCGGAGACGTGAACGACGCAGTGGTCGAGTTTGATCGGAAGGGGCATCGGGTGCTCCATGGCATGGGCTGAGCCACCGGGTCCGGCCGACCCGATGGTAAACCAAACCCATCATAGTCTCGCCATCTGGAATGCCCAGCTTCGGTCTTGCATCGCTCAACCCCTCTTTCGAGCATGCGCGACCGTCACCCCTTGAGCCGCATCAAGCGCCCGCGCTCGCGGTCCCAGCTTCGCTTCTTTTCCGTCTCGCGCTTGTCGTGAAGCTTTTTTCCCCGGCCGAGCGCGATGTCGATCTTGGCGCGGCCCTTCTCATTGAAGAACAGGCGCAGCGGCACGATGGTCATGCCCTCGCGCTCTACGCCAGCGGCGAGCTTGCGAATTTGGCGCTTATGCAGCAAGAGCTTGCGCGGCCGCTTGGGGGCGTGGTTGAAGCGGCTCGCCTGCAGATATTCCGGGATGTTGGCATTGATCAGCCAGATCTCGCCGTTCTTGGCGTCCGCATAGGACTCCGCGATGGCGGCGCGGCCATTGCGCAGCGACTTCACCTCGGTGCCAGTCAGTGCAATGCCGGCCTCGATCACCTCGCCGATCTCGTAATTGAATCGCGCCTTGCGGTTGTCGGCGACGATCCTGCGCGGCCGTTCTTTCTGTTCCGCCATCGTGGCTCTCGACATTTTTGGAATGCAGCAGCGGACGCTGCCATCGCCCAGATAGGACGCCCGGCAAAAGAGAACAAGCGCCTACGCTCGAGGCCCGGGCAGACTCAGGACGCCGGTCAGGGAGCCCGACAAGCCTCGCTCTTCCCCGTCCGCAGACCCTGCGCTCCTGAGGTTGAAGCAGATGGGGCAGCGCATTCGCGCCCTCGAAAGTCAGCTCAGGCAAGAGGACGCCGCCCCGGCTGCCGCGGCCCCGCCGGCGCAGGCAAAGCCGACCCAAGACCGCAAGGACGCCGACAAGAGCGAGGCCAGGTCGTCCAAAGCGCACAGCCCAGCAACTGACGCAGCGTAGCCCGATCGGGCAACGCCCGGCGCCGAGGGATATTAGACGGGCCCAACGAACGCTCCCAACAGTATCATTGGACTGACTGAATCCCCCGGTCACCGGACTCAGCATCGGGAGGCTTGAAGCTGACCTCCGCTTCTCAAACTCGGCAGCGGTCGCGACGCTGTCGCGCATCGGGGCGATGTGGGTTACCGCCGACACGCTAAAGACCCCCGACGGTTGAGGAGCTGTGGCAGCTCATCGGCGCCAACATGCTGATGCTCCACGGCCTGCCGGCCATGATTGCCCTCGTGCTGCTCGGTGCCAGGACTCCAATTCATGTCCTGCGCTCCTGGCGCGCAGGGAAAAACCGCATCAGCAGCGCAGCTCTGGCGGGTACCAATGCGCAGCTCGTCATGACCGCCTAGGGACTCTATTGCGCGGGTTCCGACGAATTGCGATCATTCGTCGCCGGCCTGCGCATAGCCGCCGGCATCGCTTTGCCGGTCCTGGTGGCAACCCATATGGCGCTCGGCCGGAGAACCACAAAGCGCGTGTATCCGCAGCGCCCGAAGTCTGTCGAAATCGCGACGGTCCTGCACACGTCACGTTTTCAGAAGATCGCGGATCTCCGTCAGCAATTCCACTTCGCGCGACGGCTTAAGCGGCTCGGCAGACTTCGCGGCTTGCGTCTTTTGCAACTTCGCCAATGCGCGAATCGCGACGAACAGCACAGAGGCGATGATGAAGAAATTGATGACGATCGTGAGGAAGTTGCCCCACGCCAGGACGGCGCCTTGTTTCTTTGCGTCCGCCAACGCCGTGGCGGTGACCTTCGATGAAAGGCCGATGAATTGGTTCGAGAAGTCGAGCCCGCCGGTGATCGCGCCGATGATTGGCATGATGATGTCACCGACAAGCGAATTCACGATCGCGCCGAACGCGGCCCCGATGATCACGCCAACCGCGAGGTCGACCACATTGCCGCGCAGCGCAAACTTCTTGAAATCCTCGAGCATCGGTGTCCGAAAGCCTAATTAATCAGCCCTGCATGTACCATGGCGTCGCGCACCGCCGCCTTCGACTTGTCGGATAGGACGACCATCGGCAGCCGCACGGTATCGTCACACTTGCCCAGCACCGACAGGGCGTATTTGACGGGAGCGGGACTGGTCTCGACGAAGAGGCTTTGATGCAGCGGCATCAACTTGTCTTGCAGTCTCAGGGCCGCGACGTAATCGCCGCGCGCACAGGCGCTTTGGAACTCGGCGCACAGTCGCGGCGCCACGTTCGAGGTCACCGAGATGCACCCGTGACCGCCATGCGCCATGAACCCCAGGGCAGTCGCGTCCTCGCCGGAAAGCTGGGTGAAGTCGGGTCCGAGCGCAGCGCGTTGCTGCGACACCCGGGCCATGCTTGCGGTCGCGTCCTTGACGCCGGCGATGTTCTTTAGCTCGTAAAGCCGCTTCATGGTGTCGACCGACATATCGATCACGGATCGTGCCGGGATATTGTAAACGATAATGGGGATGCCGACGGCGTCGTTGATCGCCTTGAAATGCTGGTAAAGCCCTTCCTGGGTTGGCTTGTTGTAATAGGGCGTCACCACCAGCACCGCATCGGCGCCCGCCGTCTCCGCGTGCCGCGCCAAGTCGATCGCCTCGCGCGTCGAGTTCGATCCGGCACCCGCGATGACAGGCACGCGCCCGCGCGCCTCCTCGATACACCATTCGACGATCTGCCGGTGCTCCTCGTGGGAGAGCGTCGGGCTTTCCCCGGTCGTTCCGACCGGAACAAGACCGTTCGTGCCCTCATCGATTTGCCAGACCACCAGGGCGCGGAATGCTTTCTCGTCCAGAGTTCCGTTGTGGAATGGCGTCACCAATGCGGTGAATGACCCACGGAAACCCGTTGTCCTACCCATCATGCGCTCCTCAACCAGTTTTGCGCGCTCCGGCGGCATTGTTAGCGATTTCGCCAATTGGATGAAAGCCCTTAGCAGCAACTCACTCATGCCTGCCCCGGATCCCGGCGGTCGCGCCGCTGCCTGGGTGGCAGCGTTAACGCCAGCTGGCGGCGCGAGAATGCTGCGACGCGACGGCCCCACGGTTCCAGACCGAGTGGAATCGCAACGTTAAAATAGGAGGCTTAAGTGCTTGATTTTATGGCGGGAGCGACGGGCTCGAACCCGCGACCTCTAGCGTGACAGGCCAGCGAGAATCAAACGAAATCAACGACCGTTTCAACTCCCAGCCAAACAACAGCGGCCATAAGGACACGCGCTTCGACTTCTCGGGCAAAAGTTGAAACGCGGACAGAGCCTGCACAAGCGGCGGCGTGACGCGGGCGGTACCGCCAGATGATCTCCCGCCCCCTTTAAGGGGATCGCAAACCCTGATTGTCGGCGAAGCGAAGCTGCTCGCGGCACGCAGGTGGATGTAATCGCGACGACGAAGAGCATGCCGAGTAAGCGATCGCGATTGCACGCAAAGGCTGCGACGACGATGACAATGGTCGCGCGCACGTGCTGCTCGCTTACATGACGTTCCGCGGTTTCGGTACCAGGGCCGATCCGCAGGAGAGCGTTCGCTTGATGAGATCGCGGCGCAGCGTGGCAATCCGGACCGGCATGTTCAAGCTCTATGTGCTCCCGTCCACGCACGGGCCGAGGCCTCGCGAAGGATGAAGCACGCGCGCTGCAGTGGTGCGAGCGAGCAGCTGCCCAGGACCACGTACGCGCGCTCGAATTTTATCTACGCGCCTCCGAAGCAGGTCACGGACCGGCATCGGCGGCGGCGCGCGTAATGTTGTGGACCGGGAGGGAACGAAAACCGATCGGGCTCGCACGCGCCAGCGGTTCGGCCTTCGCTGAGATCAGGGATACGACGCCAAGCTCTGCTCGACGCCGTGAGCATCACGCTCGAGGAATAAACGCCGCCAAGCTTGAGCTTCCGATCGGGCCATCCGCGTCGCTGTCACGGTCGGATTGAGCAAGGCCATGCGATCTGCGGTCGATGGGCGGAAGATCGATTTGGCGATCCTGAAGCAAGTCCCGGCAACACGCGGGGCGATCTCGCCGTTCGCGATTTCCAGCGTCAATTCGGCAATGGCTCGCCATCGACGATGACGTGGTGCCCCTTGGGACCAAAGTAATCATAGGGGTAGGAAGCATCGATTGGTTTCGATGCCCCCTCCCTCCGAACC
>JASHYD010000436.1 GCA_030043175.1 Xanthobacteraceae bacterium
TCGACGCAGAACATACTGCCGACGGCGCCGAACGAAAGGTGACAGCACAGTTATTGTCGGGCGACTTCGATTTGAAAACGGCGTTGTCGGTAATCGAGCTGGCGCGGGCGATGGAGCGCGCAACGGACCGGCTTGCTGGTTTCGGTCACGTGTTGCGCGAGCATGTGCTGACCGAGCTCGCTACATAATCCGGGTAGGCTTATGCAGATCGTCCGCATTCACGCCGGAATAAAAGAACAGCCTCCCGCCGAGATTGTCGGCTCAAAGGCAGCCAATCTCGCACGCATGGCGATGCTCGGTCTGCCGGTACCAGCGGCTTTTGTGATCCCGATCGAACTGTGCGGCGCCATTATCGACGGTGATCCAAACGCCAAGCAGGAGCTCGCCGACAGTCTGACGTCAGGCATCAGTTTTCTGGAAAAGGCAACCGGGAGAGATTTCGGCGATCGCCGTCGACCGCTCCTGGTTTCGGTGCGCTCCGGTGCCGCGAGGTCGATGCCCGGCATGCTCGACACAGTGCTTGATGTCGGCTGCACGGCTGCCGCTGTTCAGGGCCTCATTCGCATGACCGGTAACCCGCGTTTTGCCTTCGATTGCCGCCGCCGTTTTCTTGAGAGCTACGGCAGTGTTGTTTTAGGCATGCAGGCAGCGGCTTTCCAGAAACAGCGTAACATGATCATGGCCATGGAAGGCGTAGACAGCGAATTTTGTCTCGACGGGGAGGCGCTTGAGCGGCTGGTCGCATGCTACCGACAGGCCATCGAGGATGAGAATCAGCTATTGCCGGACACGCCGATGGAGCAGCTGCGCGGGGCGGCCGAGGGAGTGTACGATTCTTGGGTGAGCGACCGCGCGTTAACCTATCGCCGACTGCAACGACTCGACGATCTGAAGGGCACCGCCGTCACAGTGCAGGCAATGGTGTTCGGCAATGGCTCGTCGCTATCGGGCGCGGGCGTCGCGTTTTCGCGAGATCCATCGACCGGAGACAATACTCCGATTATTGATGTGTTGTTTGGCGCGCAGGGCGAAGATGTTGTCTCCGGCCGCCACACGCCCGAGACCGAGGACGCGATTGCGCGTTGGTTGCCCGAAGTCGCCACCACATTACGTGAAGCCTTGGCACGTCTTGAGGCGGAGTTTGCCGATGTCCAGGACGTCGAATTCACCATCGAGCAGGGGAGATTGTGGATCCTGCAGACCCGGGCGGCCAAGCGGACGGCACAAGCCGCGGTGCGCCTAGCAATTGATTTTGTCCGCGAAGGCCGGATCACACCGCGACAGGCGCTGCAGCGCTTGAGCGACATCGACTTGAATAGGCTGCTCAGCAACCGCCTGACTGCCGTTGGAGAACCAGTCGCAAGTGGCACAGGCGCATCCGCCGGCATCGCGATTGGACGCGCCGCATTCGATCCTACAAGCGCGGTGCGGCTCGCAGCCAGTGGTGACCCCATCATTCTTGTCCGCCACGATACCAGCACGGCAGATGTCGCGGGTTTCGCGGTCTCCGTTGGCATCGTTACAGCAATCGGCGGGCGCACCGCGCACGCGGCGCTGGTCGCGCGACAACTGGACAAGCCGTGCATTGTTGGTTGCGCTGAATTGGCGGTGGACGTGGATCGGCATTGTGCGCAGTTTGGACAAAGCACGGTCAGAGAGGGTGACTGGATCTCGATCGACGGCGGGCGCGGCGCGATCCATCTCGGTCGCGGCCAGATGGTGGTCGACCGGCCGCACGGCCAACTGGCGGAAATCAACCGCTGGCGCACAGCCATCCAGGGAAAGGCGACTGCCGATGCCTAATTTCATGTACTAGCAGCATTTCTCCTGCCAGCAAAGATTTCCAAAGTTGTCGCCGGGAACTTGATCCAGCGCACGGACTTGGGCTGGACCGTGTTCAATTGAACTGCCTCGTCCCATTCTCGACAAAGGACACGCAATTGCGTTGACGGTGGACCAGGGCACAGTCGATACGGGTGCTCGCGCGCTCTTGTTGTGTGAGACCGACCTTGAGCTTGAGCGTAAGAGCGCAATGAAGCTGTTCGAGGTTGCGCGGGTATCGAGACCCATCCAGCGCGGCTTGCGGCGAAGAGCAAGGTGGAACGTGGCTACGTGATCAATAGGGGGCGACCAGGATTTACCGGTCAAGCCTGGCTCTATCGATCTGGGCCGCAAGCGCGCGTGACGCTTTGAAGTTGATCGGATGGCTAGAGGCTGGGCTATGGACCAACCAAAGGACCGATCTCGTCCGCAATAAGGCGATCTTCCGAGCGCGGATTTCGTGGCCAGCAATTGGCGCGACGTTGGCGCAAGGTTCGCAAGAAAGGTAGAGCGCTCACCCAACTGGATGCACGGGGCCGTCACAAGTTTCGCATACAAATCAAGAAACTGTGCTGTGCGACGTTGTTTACGTGTCCGCAATCCGGATGCGGGCTCAAAACCGCCAAAACTGCCAACGCCCCTGAGATGTGTCGTTTTGTGACATTCTGCGGCCGTCCTTAACCATCTTAGCTGGCCCGGCACGGATTCAGGGTTATTTTTGAGTGACGTCAATTTGCATTTTGATGCTGGGTGCGATTGTGCTGGCGCCTTCATTCAAGTAGAACCTCGATCCGCCTGAACAAGGCAACAGTTGCGAAAGACCGGCAAATGATGAGCAACGGTGGAACTTTCCTGCTCCCCGATCAACTGGAGGGAGATCTCGAACGCGTGCATGCTTACTGGAACGGCTTGAAGCGCGGCGATAACGACATTCCATTCTGGGACGACGTGAAGTTCTCAATGCAGGCCCGCCTTGCCCGCGAGGTTATGGTGATCGAAGCATTTGAGAATCGCCTCAGATTCAGGTTTGACCTGGTCGGTGAGGATTTGACGCGGCGTTACGGCGCCTCTCTTGCCGGCAAATTCACTGACGAGGTCGATCTCCATCCGCCGATCGACCGGCTCACCGAGCAGTGCCGCGCAACGGTCGAGCGGCGCGCGCCGACTTTCTTTCGTCATGCCTCCACGCAGAGCGTCGTCGGATATTCCCGCCTCGTCCTGCCGCTATGGGGCAACGGCCATATCGAAATGCTGATCGCAGCCGTCTGCTTCTCCTGAAGAAACTGTCAATGCTGGCGCTGCCTCCGCGACGGCAAGCGTCCACAACCAGCGCAACGACAATGGCCGAAAGCGGACTAAACGTCACATTAATGTCGCTGCGCAAAACGCTATGGAGTTACCGAGTCGCAGGGGTTAAACTGCGGCTCGGATAGGTTTAAATTACCAATTTTGCATACGGCGGTCAGGCTGCAGCCTTAACCTCGATTTTCTTTTCCGCCTTCTGCGCCTCCGGGCCCTTAGGCAGAGTCACGGTCAGCACGCCCTTATTGAACGTCGCTTCGATCTTGTCGGGGTCGACCCCTTCCGGAATGCGGAAGCAGCGCTCGAACGAGCCGAAATGACGCTCACGGAGGTGATAGTCCTTCGTCTTCTGCTCCTTGTCTTCCTGCTTCTCGCCCTTGATGGTCAGGCCACCATTGGCGAACTTCACTTCGATGTCTTTCTCGTCCAACCCAGGCAACTCGGCCGTTATCTCGTAGGATTTGTCCCTCTCGGTGATGTCGACTGCAGGGCTTGCGGCAAAGCTCAGTTCACGCCGCCAGAACGGCTCGACATTAAACGCCGAGCGGCGCCATGGAATCCCCCAGAAATCCCGGTCGAAATCCTCGAATAGGCGATCGATTTCGCGGCGAAGGCTGATAAACGGGCGCCCAACCGCCTGGGTCGCCTCCGTAGGCACTTTCGAAGCAATTTCGGCCATGTCCAGGTCCTCCTTGAATTGGAAACTGCGGGCTTATACGGCGACAGACATTCGGGGGCTTTGACCTGGCTCAATTCTTTCAGTGATTGCAAAGCGCTGCTTCAGCACCCTCTTTTCAGTTTTTCGGCATGGGCGGTCGGGCCGGCGCCCAGCGCGGCCGGGCCAGTTCGCGAAAATGCGCGTGGCGGAAAGCCACAATCGCATCCCCCTGTTGCTGGAGCAAATGTGGAGCCTTTTCCGAAAAGATGAAATGCAGGACCGTCATTGCCTTGTAACGTTCACGCAAGCACTGGCGGGCGTTCATTCGAGCGCCGTCAAGAGCGCCACGCGCAGCGATGAGAACAGTCGCGTCATTCTTGGTTCGTCAGGCCGCGCCGGGGCCAGGAACTTTCATTTCCTGGGCAGATTGATCCAAGTCATATGGCGGCACAACAGCGGCACTAGCCTTGCGACGTAGTTCCGCGTTAAGGGAAGCGACTATGGCTGGACCGGAGTAGCAGCCCGCTGCTGCTGTAGAGTCCATCGTCATTGACGGCAGAGTTCATGGATATGCAGTTCATCGATGACCGGATGGCCCCGACCGATTCCGGAACTGGAGGGAACTTCGGTCGGGTCGCCGCTGTGCACGGCTCGGTTCTCGATGTAAAGTTTCCCGCCGGCGCCTTGCCGGCCATCGAGGAAGCGGTTGCAGTCGATTGGGACTTGGGTCCCCCACTGATCGCGGAGGTCCAACAACATGTCAATGCTACGACGGTACGCGTCGTCGCGCTGGAAAACACGAGCGGATTGAAACGCGGCATCGTGGTCCGCGCTATGGGCGCTCCCATCCAAGTACCGGTCGGCGAGCTCGTGCTCGGCCGGCTTCTCAACGCGGTTGGAAACCCTGCTGATCTCGGCCAACCGGTGCCGCCGAGTATTGAGCGAAGGCCGATCCATGCGCGGGCGCCGGCGCTCAGCCGTCAGGGCAGCGCCATCGAGGTGTTCCATACCGGCATCAAGATCATCGATCTGCTGGCGCCACTCGTGAAAGGCGGGAAAGCCGCGATGTTCGGCGGCGCCGGGGTCGGCAAGACGGTGCTGATCATGGAACTGATCCGTACGGCGGTGGAGCGTTACGCGGGCATATCGGTCTTCTCCGGTATCGGCGAACGATCGCGCGAAGGCCACGAGCTCTTGCTGGAGCTCAGTCAATCCGGCGTGCTCGGCCGCACCGCGCTCGTATTCGGACAGATGAACGAGCCGCCCGGCGCACGCTGGCGAGCCGGGCTGACCGCACTGGCGATTGCCGAATATTTCCGCGATGTCGCGCACGAGAATGTCCTGCTGCTGGTCGACAACGTCTACCGACTGGTCCAGGCGGGCGGCGAAGTGTCGGGCCTGCTGGGCCGGCTGCCTTCGCGCGTCGGCTATCAGCCGACGCTAGCGAGCGAGATCGCCGAGTTTGAGGAACGCATCGCCTCGTCCGCAGGTGCCGCCATCACCTCGATCCAAGCCGTTTATGTTCCCGCTGACGACTTTACCGATCCGGCTGTCGCTGAGATCTTCAGCCATCTCGATTCATCGATCGTATTGTCACGCGACCTGGCGAGCGAGGGCATGTACCCGGCCGTTGATCCGCTCGCCTCGACATCGAGCCTGCTCGATCCGCGGCTGGTGGGCGAAACCCACTACCGAACGGCGCAAGAGGTCCGCAAGACGATCGCGCACTACCGCGAGCTGCAGGAGATTATCGCACTGCTCGGCATTGAGGAACTGAGCGCGGTAGACCGCACGGTTGTCAAACGCGCACGCCGCCTCATGCGGTTCCTGACCCAGCCGTTCATGGTGACAGTGGCATTCACCGGCAAACCTGGCCGCGCCGTCGAGCCTGCAGCAACGATCGCCGGCTGTCGAGCGATTCTTGATGGCGAAACCGATGACTGGGCCGAAGGCTCTCTCTATATGGTGGGCGACCTTGACGAGGCGCGCAACAAGGAGACTCAAGCAAGGAGCAAGGCGCCGTGAGACTCACGGTCGCTACTCCGCTTGCGATCGTCGTCGAAGCCAGTGACGTTGCGCATCTCCGCGCCGAGGATGAAACGGGCGCGTTCGGTATTCTTTCCGGTCATGCCGACTTCCTGACCGCACTCACTGTCTCAGTGGTCAGCTGGCGTGACCGACGTGGGGCAGAACATTATATTGCCGTACGTGGCGGCATGCTCGATGTGCGTGGCGGCCAGACGATCATAATTGCGACACCGGAGGCGGTGACCGGCGAGGACCTGCATCAGCTCGAATCCGAGGTGATGGCGCGGTTCCGCCGTCAGCTTGAGGAAGAGCGGGCCGCGCGCACCGACGCCCAGCGCCTGTATCTTGCGGCGATGCGCCAGATCTGTCGCCTGTTGAGGCCAACCGAGCTCACCGGAACGCCAGGCGCAGGCGTCGTCGGGCATACAGAGGAGCTCGGGTAATGACGGCGGACGATCCCGAGCGCCTTGATGAGGCAGTCAAGCGGCGCCGCGAACGGCAGGCCCGTGGGCGACGTGAGGGAGAATGGTCGATCGGCCAGAATCTCGGGCTGATCGGCGTCCTCGGCTGGACGATTGTCACGCCGACGCTGATCGGCGTCTTTGCTGGTCGCTGGCTCGACCGGCAATTTGGCTCGGGAATCTTCTGGACGCTAGGCCTCCTGGTCCTGGGTCTCGCGGTCGGCTGCGCACTCGCCTGGAAAAGGATGCATCAGATATGAGCTTCGCGGCAATCGTTTCCGATCCTGCCCTCCTGCCTGCCACTTTGGTGGCAGGGTTCGCGGTTGGCTTGATCTATTTCGCCATGTTATGGCGGACGGCAAAGCTGTACGATTCCGGCCACAGCTGGTTCGAACTTGCAGCGCTCACCCTCGGCCGCATTTCAGGAGCCGCTATCCTGCTTGCATCTGAAGCGAAGCTTGGTGCCGGGCCCCTGCTCGCGGCCCTTCTCGGATTCCTTTTGGCTCGCGCGGCGATCCTGCACGCTGTTCGCAGGAGCAGCTGATGGAATCCTCGCCCCTTGCCAGCATCGTCATGTTCCGCCTTGGCCCGATCGCCATTACGAGACCGGTGGTCACGACCTGGGCGATCATGGCAGTGCTCATAGTCGTTTCATGGATGGTGACGCGCCGGCTTGATCGCCGCCCTGACCGGATACAGGCGGTATTCGAAATCGCCGTAACCGGCATTCTGGGGCAAATCGAAGAGATCATCCGCAAGGACGCGCGGAGCCTGCTCCCGCTGCTCGGTACACTCTTCATCTTCCTCGTAGTCGCCAATCTCTCTGGTGTGCTGCCAGGTGTCGAGGCACCTACCGCCAAGCTCGAGACGCCCGCCGCATTAGCACTCATCGTCTTCGTATCGGTGCATTACTTCGGCGTTCGGGCAAGAGGCTTCTTGGGTTACCTCACGAGCTTTGCCAAGCCGAAGCTCATCATGCTGCCACTCAACATTCTCTCAGAGGTGACGCGCACCTTCTCGCTGATGATCCGCCTGTTCGGCAACATCATGA